>JAQGHM010000330.1 GCA_028291615.1 Phycisphaerales bacterium
CATCACCAAACTAGGCATCCGCCTGGCAGAAGTAACCGAACAATTCATCCGCCAGGAATAACCCACGCCCCGCCTCCCCCCAAAGCCCCCCGATCTCGCTCGGTGAGTCTTACCCTCCTTGCCCCCCAACCCACGCCGGGGCAGAGCGCCGGGAGCTACGCGACCAAGCGCCGCCCCGGATCCGCACACCCACCAACCTTCCGCTCGCTGTTGGGCGCGCGCCTTTTTCATGACTGCACAGCGAAAGGGATTAGCTACATAAACAACAATCCATACTAAACTTACGTTATGTTCACAATTTCATTCACAATCCTGTTGATTTTTCCGCAGGCTCGGCCATAATCGCATACGGCTCACAACTCATAAGAGGATTTTGGTGTATGGATATCGCGCCACGGCTGTTTTCCGAACAGCAAGCAAAATCGGATATCGGGTTCATGGAGATCAGGTGTCGCAACTGCGTTGAGCGCGCCGAAGAAATTTGGACGAAGGCGTGTGAAGCGCAACCACGATTGCGGAAAGCCGCTCGCGGCAGGGGCCGCAATGCGATCTTCAATGAACTGGTTGCCGACTTCGCCCGCGAAGAGTTCGATGGTGCTGCGGAAATCGATGTTTGCGAACAATACGGGACAATTCGGTTGCACGTGAAAGACCAGTACGACATAGGGTTTAAGAAGGTGGACGCTCGCGGTCATTCATGCAACTACCCCACACCTCGTCGGCAACGATATGACAGGCAATTGCCTTTGTTCGACGATCCACTCCCCGAAGCTACGCGTCTACACATCGGCTACCAGTGGAACAACGCTGGTACCGAAATTGTCGATGTCTACCTCGTCTACCCGGTTCGCCGTGAAGCAGTATTCCACTATCCCCTCGCCGCGCAACTTACCGAGCGCCCAATACTGAAGGTGAATCCGGTACCGGCGAAGAAGGCCCGATTCCGTTCCAAGATTGCCAAGGAAGAAACGGCCAAGAAGAAGGCCGAGTGAAGGATTCCATTTGATGTTCCCTACCGCGTTCAATCGCGAAATGCTCACCCTTGCCCGTGAGTCACGCGGGTTGACACAGACGGCGCTGGCCGAGGCCATTTCGTTTACCCCGTCACTTGTCTCGAAATTCGAGAGTGGCATCGTTTTGCCGACGGACGATAACCTTCAGCGCATCGCCGACGTGCTTGATTATCCATTAGATTTCTTCGCCCAGACGGACCGCATTTATGGGCTGGGGTGCAGTTTCCTTTACCACCGCAAGCGTAAAACGATGCCGGTGCCCGAGCAGCGTCGACTCGTCGCCGTACTCAACACGTACCGCATGCAGATCGAGCGGCTGTTGCGCAACACGGAGTTGGAGGCGGACAACACGTTCGCGCACATGGACGCGGAACAATTTGGAGGGCCGGAAGGCGTCGCGCAACGTGTCCGGCTCGCATGGAGGTTGTCAGACGGTCCCATTCAAAACCTCGTTGCCGCAATCGAGGCGGCTGGCGGGATCGTCGTCCGGCACGCGTTCAACAACGACCGGGCCAGCGGCATGAGCTGGTGGCTTCCGGAAACGCCCCCGCTCTTCTTTGTTAACGCGGATATGCCGGGCGACCACCAACGATTCACGCTCGCCCACGAACTGGGGCATGTGCTCATGCATCGCATACCGCACGAGCGCATCGAAGACGAAGCGAACCAGTTCGCTGCGGAGTTGTTGATGCCCGCCAAAGAGATTGCGCCGGACCTCGGGGCGCTGACACTTGAGCGGTCTGCCGGGTTGAAGGCTTATTGGAAGACCGCGATGCAGGCGATTATCCGTCGGGCAAAGGACTTGGGAAGGATTTCCCCAGATCGGTATCAACGGCTCCAAGCCGAAATCGGCATGGCCGGGTATCGCCGAAACGAGCCGATCCCCATTCCACCGGAGAATCCGACATTGCTCGCCGACCTTGTGCGCCTGCATGTGGACAAACATGGCTATGGGCTTGATGACCTTTGCCGAATGTCGATCCTGCGAAACCCGCGTGAGTTCCGCGACCGCTTCGCAATGGGTATTTCGGCGATGCGTTTGGTCAACTAATTAACGAATTGCGGGAGAACGGGGCCACAGGCAAACGCAGAGCGACCGGCGACTAGATAGAATCCGGTGACACGTCATCATTTTTCATTTTTCCTCTTGACCACCCCAAACAAATAGCTAAAATATCCATGGCATCAGAAAGGGGGATCGCAGTGAATCTAAACGTCGTCTCACCGCAAAACCAAAGACCCCACCCCCCCGTCGTCGCGCATCAAAACACACCACGGCGCACCGCCTCCCCCAACATCCATCCTGCAAAACAAACCCAAGTACCAGATCCGCACTCGCCCCGCGCCCACTCTCCCCTCTCCCTGGCTGTTTGGCTCCTTGGCTACTTGGCGTTCGCCTTCCGCAGCGCAATGTCCCAAATGTCCCAGAACGTCCCAATTCCATCATCCGCGCAACCCGCCGCCCACCCAATGCGACCAAACGCGACCAAATGCGACATCCCCACAAAACGCGAAATTCCACCCGCCCACCTTAACACCGCCCCTGTCCTGAGCGAGCGCAGCGAGTCGAAGGGTCACTCGCGCATTACCAAACAAACCCAACCACCCCCCATTTCCAACCAGAAACCCACATTCCACCCCCGTCCCACGCATCCAAGCGCCGAACAAACCCAACCAAACCCAACTTCTCTGCCTACCGCCTACTGCCTACCGCCTACTTCCCCCTCACCACTGCGCCTCCTCAAACGGATTATTAGGCCCCTTAGACTTTGGCTTCGGCAACATCCCCAGCATCGTCTTCACCATCCGCTCGTCCCCCGGCCCCCCCATCCGCACGTTCAGCGGCGAACCCTTCAGCAGCTTCACCGTCGACGCGTGCGGCTCCTTCTTCGTCGTCGCCATCTCCTTGAACGCCGCCACCGAATAACTCTGCGGCGTCAACAATTGCATGAACTGCGACGGCGAATGAAACGCCAGCGATCCGCCCCCCTCGTCCACCTCCACCAGCCGCGCCCGCACCGGCGTCGCCAGCGACACCACCGCCGCGCCCCCCTCAGCCTCCTCCAGCAGCGCATCCACATCCGAGTACGCCACCGCCGGCCGCGCCGCGTCATGCACGATCACGTGCGTCGTCTCCGGGCTGATCTTCTCCAGCGCCCCCGCGATCTGGTCGATCCACCGCGGCCCCGCCGTCAGAACCTTCACGCCGAACAACCCCAAATGCGGCCCATACTTCCGCCGCCCCTCCTCCGCCTCGTCCGGCAAGAAGACCACCTGCACCTGCTTCACGTTGTCGCGGTTCAAGAACAGCTCGACGCTCCGCAGGATCGCCTCCCGCCCGTCCACCTTCACAAACCCGCCCCCCGCCTCCGAAGCCAAACCCGGCGGCGGAGCCGTCAAAACCAATGCGCTGAATATTGCCATCTGTCGTCTCTCCAGTTGTTCCCCGCCAGTCTCCCCGCCCCCCCGCGCAGGTGTCAAGCCACACCGTTTGACAAGGTGCCCCCCATCCATAAAATACCCCGTCCGCAAACCACTCAAATGCGGGCTCGTAGCTCAGTTGGTTAGAGCGCGTCCCTGATAAGGACGAGGTCGTACGTTCGAATCGTATCGGGCCCATCGTAGCGACCCCTTGCCAAGGCAAGGGGTCGTGTCGTTTCTAAAGGAAGATCATGGACAAGAAGGCATTAGCAGCAACAACCGACGGCTTCGCCACCCTCGGACTCGACCCCAAGCTTGTCAGCACCCTCGCCGAGCTGGGTTACGAAGAACCCACCCCCATCCAGCGCGAATCGATCCCGCCGCTCCTCACTGGCAAGGATCTGATCGGCCAAGCCGCCACCGGCACCGGCAAGACCGCCGCCTTCGCCCTCCCGATGCTCCAGCGCATCGCCGAAAGCGGCGCGGACCGCCCCCAGCCCTCCGCCATGATCCTCGTCCCCACCCGCGAGCTCGCCATGCAGGTCGCAGAGGCCATCCACAAGTACGGCCAGAAGCTCAAGGTCACCGTCACCCCCATCTACGGCGGTCACTCCTTCAGCCAACAGCACCGCGTCCTGCAGCGCGGGGTCGATGTCGTCGTCGCCACCCCCGGCCGCGCCCTCGACCACATCCGCCGCAAAACCCTCGACCTCAGCGGCATCGCCATCCTCGCCCTCGACGAAGCCGACGAGATGCTAGACATGGGCTTCGCCGACGACCTCGAAGCCATCCTCTCCGAGACGCCCCCCGAGCGCCAGACCGTCCTCTTCTCCGCCACCCTCCCCCCGCGCATCGCCGGCATGGCCAAGCGCTACCTCAAGGACCCGACGCGCATCCAGATCGCCCACGAACCCGTCGCCAAGGGCGCAGCCCCCAAGGTCCGCCAGACCGCCTACATCATCCCGCGCAACCGCAAGCTCGAAGTGCTAGGCCGCATCCTCGACCTCGAGAACCCAGCCTCCGCCCTGGTCTTCTGCCGCACCCGCACCGAAGTAGATAACCTGACCGAGCGCCTCAGCGCCCACGGCTACCGCGCCCAAGCCATGCACGGCGGCATCACCCAGGAACAGCGCACCCGCGTCATCAAGCGCCTGCGCGAAGGCGCGATCGATCTGGTGATCGCCACCGACGTCGCCGCCCGCGGCCTCGACATCGAGAACCTGGAACTCGTGGTGAACTACGACGTGCCGGTCTCCCCCGATTCGTACGTCCATCGCATCGGCCGCGTCGGTCGCGCCGGCCGCGAGGGCGTCGCGATCTCACTGTGCGACCCGCGCGAGTCGCGTCTCCTCAAGCTCTTCGAGCGGCAGACCAAGGGCAAGATTGAGATTGCGCAGGTGCCGACTGTCGCCGACCTTCGCGCCAAACGCTTGGACATGACCCGCGCTTCGCTGCGCGAGACGATCCTGGCAGGGGGGCTCGATAACTTCCGCGTCTGCGTCGAATCGCTCGCCCAAGAGCATGACCTGATGGACGTCGCGCTGGCGGCAGTCAAGCTGGCGCACCAGGCATCCGGCGGCGACAAGGAAGGCGAAGAAGACGACGAAAGCGAGCAGGACTTCGCCCCGCCGCCCCAGCGCGGTGCGTACGCCCCCCAGGAAGACCGTCGCCCAAGTCGATCCAGCGCCCCGCCAGCCGCCCCGCGCGAAGATCGCAATCGCGGGCCGGTCGGCCCGACCGCCCGCGTCTACGTCGGCGCCGGTCGCAACGCCGGCATCCGCCCGCAGGATCTCGTCGGCGCGTTCGCCAACGAGTCCGGCATCGAGGGCCGGCGCTTCGGCGGGTTCGTGTTCTGGGTTATGTTTTCGTTGGTCGTGCTGGGTGTTGTGGTGTTGGTTTTCGTGGTGGGGTTGTTGTTTTTGGGGTTGTTGTTGGGGGGGTTTG
>JAQGHM010000334.1 GCA_028291615.1 Phycisphaerales bacterium
GGCTTAATTGATTATGGGCGGAGTGGCGCGGTGGTCGCCGGATCACTTGATGGCGGCCACGGGGGCATCGATATCGGCTGGCGCATCGCTCTCAACCGGGATGCGGCCCAGACCCCAGCGCGACGACCGCGCTTCGGTCATCGGCAACTTGGCCGTGCCGCGGTTACGCTCGGCGCTGAACTGGATCCACTCGCTCTCGACCACGCCCGCGAACTGCTCGCGGAAGCGGACAGCGTCGAAGCGCTCAGCGTTGCGGCGGATCGCGCTGACGTCCCACTCGCCCATCATGTCAAACTCGCGCACTGCATCGATGATGCTGGCGGCGGTCTGCTCGCGGAAGAAGAGGCCCGTCTGTCCTTCCACGATCGTCTCCGCCGCCCCCCCGCGGGCGAAGGCGATCACCGGCGTACCGCACGCCTGGGCTTCGACCGGCACGATCCCAAAGTCTTCCTCGGCGGCGAACACGAACGCCTCGGCGCTCTGCATCTGCCGGCAGAGCACATCGAACGGCTGATAGCCCATCATGCGGACATTGGGCTTGGCTTTGGCCTTGAGCATCTTGAAGTGCGGGCCGTCGCCGATCACCGTGAGCTGCTTGTCGGGCATGCGGTTAAACGCATCGACGATCAGGTCAATTCGCTTGTACGGAACCAGTCGCGACGCGGTCAGGAAGCCGCTGCGCTTGCCTTGATTGGGGGTAAAGCGATCGACATCCACAGGCGGATAAACCGGCGTCGACGAGCGGCGGTACGTCTTCTGGATCCGCCGGCCGACGAACCGCGAGTTGGTCATGAACACGTCCACGCCGTTGGACGAGCGGACGTCCCAGCCGCGGATGTAGTGCAGGAGCACCTTGGCCGCGAACGACTTGAGGCCCTTCATCAGCCCGCTCTGCGTCAGGTATTGCCGCTGCATGTCCCACGCGAAGCGCACGGGCGTGTGGCAGTAGCAGACGTGCAGTTGGTCCGGCCGGGTGATGACGCCCTTGGCCGCCAGGTAGGAGCTGGAGATCACCAGGTCATAGCCGGAGAGATCGAGCTGCTCGATCGCCAGCGGCATCAACGGCAGGTAGGCGCGGTGGAAGCGCTTGGCCATCGGCATCCGCTGGATGAAGCTCGCCGTCACCTTCTTATTGCGAATAAAGTCACGGTTATCAGCGGGCAGGAAGTCGAAGAGGCTGAACAGGTCCGCGTCGGGGTAGACGTTGAGGATCTGCTCCAGCACCCGCTCGGCGCCTGCATAGCAGTAGAGGAAGTCGTGAATGACGGCAACTTTTCGATTATGTCGAGACATACGGCAACCCCACGCCCTTCATTTCAGCCCCTAGGTCCAATTGCACGCGATAGCACCCACTGCATGGCGGACATTACATCAATGAGAGGCTCGTACTACTGGTGAATGTCCTTAAATTCTGTTGGGAAATTACTACTTAGACCCAGATTTTGCAATCTTTTAATTCTCAGCTCGCAAGTCGCTATTTGCCGCCCGGAAGCGATGCGTCGGACTCACTTGAGATCTTTTCCCTAACATTATTCAACTTGGCCTTTAGCTCTTTAGTAAGGCGAGTTTTACGACTTCCGTCCGCGTCAATTTCTGCTAAGACCTTATTGGCCTCCGCCTTGCGATCCCGAGATACCAACAAGGTGGCTAAATTGATTTGCCAATCAAGATGTCCAGGGTCCAGACGGATTGCCTTTCGCAAGGTCTCGACAGCCTGATCGACTTTGCCCGCCTTGTCCTGCACCGCTGCAAGGGTATCGTAGAAGTTAGGGGTCGCGGGAGATGCTAGTATCGCCTGGTTCGCCAAGGCCATGGCCTCCTCTAAATTGCGTCCCTGTCCTGCGAGGAGCATTGCCAAATTGTTCTTGATAACAATCAAGTTCGAATCTGCGGCTAATGCCCGTCGGTAGAGTGCTTCGGCGGCAGGAAGGTCATGATCCTGCTCGGCCTGGGACCCTAAGACTGCCATGGCTTGGGCGGGCAAATCTGTTCGGGCGGCCAGATCAGCCCGAATCTTGCGTGCTGTGGCCAAAAGCTGCTCATTATTGGATTCATTCCCCAGTGCAGTTGAAACGCCCGCGAGGTGAATCTGACCTGACAGAGAATTCTCCGCGGTCATTTGGGCGATTCTTCCTGTCCAATTCACTTGATCTACAAGGCTCAAATCTTCCTGAGCTCGCGCTAGCCAGGCGCTCCGTATGGTTTCGTTACCCCTTAAGAGTGGCAAAAGCAGTGTTTCGACCCGCTCATTTTCACCTGAGCGGAGCAATGCGGCAGCGTAGAGAGTAATCAAATCTGAGTTCTTGGCGGGCTGTTCGGTTGCCTTGGCGATATAGGGAGCGAGGAGGTCTCTTGCGGCGGGCGCTTGATCGGTTTTAAGTAATGCGATGGCTGCCGTACGGTCGGCTTCGACGGGGCTATTGGGCGACCTTTCGCGCCATACTTTGGCGAATGACAAAGTCTCGTTCCAGCGTTTTGCGTTCATAAGCGCGGTCGCCGCCATGCGAGCGGCATCAGCGGACGACGGGAAACTTTGGGTGGCTCGCATTGCCATCGTCGCGGCTTCGTCATTTCGGTTGCCCTCGCTCAATAACCGCGCGATGGCGAAGAGCTGCAGGGTCAGGTTGAGCGGATACTGGTTTGCGACCTGTAAGAGGCGGCCGAGCTGCAGCTCTCGGGAGTTCTCGACCGAGACCGGAGTCGCCATGATCTGAATCGCTTCTTTGCTTCCGCCAACTTCCGGACTGCGCGTGAGACTTGCCGACAACGCCGCCAAATTTGGATTCGCAATTCCCGCCATGATCTGAGATCTGGCGTCCGAGACGGCGATCAGATATGGGTTGTTCGGTACGGCTTTAAGACCCTGCTCGACGGATGCCCACGCCTCTGCGGTCTTGCCAGCCGCCAATGAGAAAATAAACAGTGACTTCCAGGTCGACCCATTTTGAGGAGCTTTGACGGTCGCCAGCGTGCTTAGCTGCAAAGCCTCGTCAAGTTTACCCGTCCGACCCGCATATTCGGCAAGAAGTAGCTCTTCTATTCCAGGTTCGACTTTAATAACCTTAAGAAGCGATGCAGCCCGCTTAACGTCTTCGGGGCGTCCCATGGCTCCATATACTTCAATGGCCAATGTGATCGACGGCAGATCTGGCTTCTGCAGCAATTTGGCGCAGAGCTGCTCCGCCCGCACAAGGTCGTTTCGTTGGCGATACAACATCGCCAACATTAAGTCGCTTCCTCCCTCCGCATCCGCCGATTCTTCCAGAAGCTTAATCGCCTGATCCGGATTGCCTTGCCGAGCCAGTAATTGTGCAGCCCATCGACGGGACGAATCGTCCTTTAAGGGGTTCCGCGTAACTCGATCGAGGTATTCTCGCGCTCCGGCAAAATCTCCACGAGCCTGGAGCAATTGAGCGAGATAGAGCGCGGCGCTGCTCATTGCCGGATTGAGCCGCAGAACCGTCATCACTTGCTCAGCGGCGGCGCTGGCGTTTCCTTGGCGGTCGAGCGCCTTAGCCTGCAGGAACCGGCCCTCGATCGCATCAGGCGCGACCCGCAGAGCCTCAATCAGCAAAACTGATGCAGCCTCTGCCGCCGACAGCGTGTTGGCGGGATCGTCGAGAAGCCAGCGTGCTTTGGCAATCCGCCATTGCACTCCTTCATCCGCGCTCAACCGCCGAACACGGTCAATGGTGCGCGCCATGAAATCGCGATCACTTCGAGGCGTACGCGCGGCCAGGACGGATTCCTGCAGTAGCAGATCATCAGGGTACGCATCGCCGAGCCTTACCCACTCTGCAGTCGCCTTGGGATCACGCGCAAAATCCAACAAACGCGCGCCGGCGATCTGCCACTGAAGGTCTGCATCCTTCCCCGCACCTTTGCGGGCTTCCATGAACTCAGTAATCGCCTCGTCAGCCTTCCCGCCCAGCAGAACGCTCACAGATTTGGACAGCGCCAGCGAAGCAGAGGGTCCGCTTTGCCGTTCCAGCGCTGCATAGCATGCAGCTTCAACACTGAGTTTTTTGACACGACTCACGGATGCGAGCCGCCGCAACACGCCCTCGTCCAGCGGCGTTTTCGCGGCGAGCCCCTTCTCGACTGCAGCGGTGGCTTCGGCAATCCTATTCGCCCGCGCAAGCCACGCGACACGTTCGGGTAACACATACGGCGCGGCACCAGGCGAGGCTTCAATCCCGTCGAGCAGTTGCCCCAAAGGAGCATCATCCGACCGCCGCCCCGATTCGATGGCGGCGTTCAACGCAATCGTGAGGATCACGGCCCCAAGATTCTTTGATCGGTTAAATGCGACCGATGCGGCATCCAGCGCTTGCTCTTGGCGATCGAGCGAAAGATAGGATTCGGCTAAGGCGATTAAGGGCGCGGCCCACGTGTTATTCTGCTGCGCCGCAATTCGGTAAGCTGATGTTGCAAGCTCCGGCTCTCCCATCGCTGCGTACGCCTGACCCAGAAAGTAACGAATATAAGGGTCGCCGGGCGCTTCGTTCAACGCCGCCTGGCAGGCGTTCACTGCCTTGCGCGGGTGTATCGACCCCGGCGACAAAGATTGACTGAGCATCTCGCCCCAAGCCTGGGCAACGACATCCTGTTGGGCCGCCAACAACTCGGCGACAACTTTGCCGGCTTCATCTTTCTTTCCCGTTCGCGCCAACGATGTCCCAATCATTCCCTTCAGCTCAAGATCAGCCGACAGTTCAGAGTTTTTAGCAACCGGATACGCCAGCACTTCACTCCAACTGTTGCGCTCCCAAAGCCGTCGTACTAAAGTCTTCTGCGACTCTGAATCACCCGTCTCCTTAACCAGCGTCTTGAGCAACTCCAGTGATTTCTCCTGCTCACCGAGTCGATCCAACGATGCGATAATGCGGCGCTGCACTTTCAAGTCGGTCTTGGGGTGCGCAGACGCCTTGAGAATCCAGGCTCTTGCATCACCTTCAGCCCCCCCCACCGCTGCTGCAATTCCCCGCACTAATTCGAAACTTGCATCATCGTGCAGCTTGTCCCGCAATCCATCCGCATAGGCAGCGATTTCGGCATTCGAACTGCCATTGCCATGCATCATGTCAAAGCAGAGCAGGTGAGCATCGATCTCCTGCGGCGACAGTTTTGCCCAGTTCTTCGCAGCGGCCAAGGCTTCGGGAATTCGACGCACGCGCGCCAAGGCATTGGCGCGGATTCCAACCACTTCAGCGTCGTTCAGATTCGATTCGAGAAGCTTGTCCGCCGTAACGACGGCTTCCGACGCGTAACCGTAGTCCCCGTACAACTTGAGCAGCGCCTTTCGCTGATCATACAGATCGGGACGAAGCGTGAGCAAATGGCGCAGAGCCGTCATGGTATCGCGCAGGTGCTGTCGCTCTGGTGATTTGACCATTGGACGCACCCGAACGTACTCGACCAGCACGTCCACGTCCTCGGGATAGCGTCGAAGATATCGCCCCAACAAATCGACCGCCTTGTCATTCTCAGATTGCTTCGCAGCCTGCATCCCCTCCGCGCGCCATCCCATGAACTGAGCGTGAATGCGCTGCTTGCGCACGACATACAGTCCCGTACTGCCCGCGACGAGCAATATGCACAGACACACTACGATGAGAAGCCGCTTCCTGGTCGTTTTCTTAAGGCTCATTGGCCACCGCGCTTCAAAAGGTTGAGAATTGTGCAAGCGATGATCCAGAGATCCAACCGCCAACCTGCACGGTCAACGTACTCGGTATCAAACTGAACCCATTCCTGAAAATCACATCCCGGGCGACGGGTACGTTTCACTTGCCAGAGGCCGGTGATCCCCGGCCGAACGCTCAGCCTTGCCTCGCGCCATTCCGGACAAAACTGGTTCTCGCGATGTGGACTGGGGCGGGGCCCCACCACCGACATGTCGCCCTTTAAGACGTTCCAAAACTGCGGAAGTTCGTCCAGGTTAAACTTTCGGAGCAGGGCGCCGATGCACGTGAGTCGCGGGTCGTTCTGCATGTAAAACTGCGGACCATCCGCCTGATTGACGCTCTTGAGTTCTCCTTGCATTTGCTCCGCATCCTTACGCATCGATCGCAGTTTCCAGCAGCGGAACTCCCGCCCATCCCGTCCCTCACGCCGCTGACCAAAGAAAAATGGTCCCCCGTCCTCAATCCAGATCATCAACATCAACAAGGGATAAAAGGGCAATGTCAGGCAGAGTCCAACAAAGGCGAACGTCAGATCAAACGCCCTCTTTCCCAGGACGTAAATCGGCTGTTTCTCCGAGAACCGGCTTCTGCTCGCTCCGAGAGTGGGCTTGCCCGGCCCGGAGTTCAGCGAGTCGGATGAATACCCCTCGTCACTGTTTCGGTCCCAAAAAACCGCTGGACCGACTATCGTAACCTGGGCATCCAAACGGTGATTTCGTCCCACCCACGCGCTGCCAAGCACGGCTGCCGCGTCATCCACGGCAGCGTTGCGCGACATCCAAATCCCATCGCCGCGCGACATGAGTCCAGCGACAGCCAAATCCGGTCGAGTCCAAATCGAGATGGCTGCTCCCACAAAATCCACCACCTGCGCATCGTCCAGTCCATTGAACGCTCGACCGGTCATCGTAGTAACGGCCCACCGCTGCCGTGCGACTTGACCCCGAAGCCAGCGCCACCCTGCAGATGCACACGATGCCGTTCGCCATTGACGCGCCAATTCATGATCGGAGGTCACCGCACACTTTCCGCGATATCGCCAAGCCCCACGATAATCGCGCTCGAAACGTTGAAAGTCACCCGAGGGGCCCGTTACCACGCGCTCGACAAAGCGTGAACTGCGCTCTCCGGACAGTCGAATGAACAAAAGCGAAAAGCCATTGCGCGCCAATTGCTGTCTCAACGCTGCCTCGTTCGGTGCAATCAGTGCGTGTTCGCTGAGGAGGAGATAAACGGTGCCATCGTGCAATTCCTCGAGCGAAGTTTCGATTCGTCCGCGACGCACAACGCGCACGCCCACTGAGGCCCAAAGGCGATCGTGCAATTCCTCTGCCGATACGTCCCACAACGTTAGCCGAGGCCTTGATAGCAGCGGGGACTGAACCTCTGATGCTGACTCAACCTGCATCTTCAATTCCCCTGCTCATCCGAAGGCGCACAACCCGCGACCGCCTGCGCGACCGGCCCCAAACGATTCGATCGCGCCGATTGTTCCGCGTCCATCTTCAAGCCCATACCGCTCGACGAGCGAAATGCTGCCTCGCTCCGATGCAAGGTGCTGGCATTCCGGGTGACCTCATCGAGTGAAGCCCGGTTGAACACCACACCGACCGGCACCGCGCCGATGGTGCGAAGGTGCTCGACACACCGCGCCACGCCTGGCCTGTGCTCACCCTTGGAAACCACCAGCACGACCCCGTCCGCCTGCGGAACGACGACCGAAGCTTCCAAGCTCCCTGGCACCGGGCCGGTATCAATGAGCACAGTGTCGAAACTTCCCCGCGCCGTCTTCAGAAGCCGTCGCAGCGCGGCCGGAGAAATGCTTGCACAATGTCGCGCCGATGCGGTGCCCAGCGGCAAGACAAACAGACCCGGAAACCCGGTTTCAGCCACGCAATCGGCCAGCGGCTCGCCGGCCAGGGCTTCCAACACGCCCATATGCTTCCCGTCCTGCGACTCGACGACACGCATCAGATCCTGTTCGCCGACAAAGCCGAAGTCGACGCAAGCCTGGCCGAACTGCGCACCCGTTTGCTGCGACCGCGTCATCGCCTGCTGAAATTGTTGTTCAGAGATCAACCCTTCGCGACGAAGTAAATCGCCGATCTTTCGACGGCTCATGCGACTGATGCGAGCGCTTAAGCCGCCTCCGACGACATCGCAATCGATCAATAGGGTGCGACTCCCCGATGTCGCGAACGATACGCCCAGCGCCAGCGTCAAACTGGTCTTGCCGGTGCCGGCCACTGAACTCGTCACAGCCAGCGCCATCCCATCAGCGCCTCGGTGCCGCATCTGCAAAAGCGCCCGCGTCTGGTGGACACAATAGGCCGCCATCGCCGCGTGCTCCGCATCCGATAAATCGGCGGGCAAACTGGGCAGCACACCAAGAATCGGGCCGACGAAATTCCCCACGCGTGTGTCGTTCGCCCCATGAAATCGCTGGTCGAGCACGCCGGGAATGATCGATATGCCAAACGCCAGGAGCATGCCCAACATGGCCCCCATCGATGCAAAGCGTATTCGCGTGTCCGTTTGAGCGATTGCCGACGCCCCGCCATCGTAGAGGGTCTTGATCTTCTTGCCCGCGAGTTGCTGCATGTTCAAATAATCGATGCGCTTTTTGAATGCGTCGATTTGTGGGCGCAATATCTCGCGCTTCTCTTGAAAGCCCTTTAAGGCGAGGTTCAGCGTGCCCATATTTTTTGCCTTCGCCAGAGCAACCTCGTGAAGCGCTTTCAACGAATCGACCTTCTGTTGCAACTCCGTTGGATCGTTCGTGATGCCCGCGGCGCTGGGTCTGACGCGTTTCAGCATCTCGCGGACGCGCTTCGCCCTCGCCGCAACGTCCAGATCCGCACTCTCCAATGCCTTCTTGGTCTCCAAAACCTTCGGATGCGTCTCACCGTATCCGTGCACACCCGTTAGCTTTTTCAGCTCTCGTTCCAAGCCGGAGCGCTCGTTCAAAAGCTGCATCAGTTGTTGGTCCTTCTGGGACAATTCCTCGATTTCGAGCTTGTCCAGTATCGAGGCCCAATCCTGTGCATCATCACCAGAAATTCCGCCGCCCTTCGAAGCAACCGCTTGTCGCGTTTTGACCTCTTCGAGCAAGTCACCCATACGGTCAGCGGCGCCACGAAGCGCAAGGTAAAGCGGGGCCAAGTCGTCCGTGCCCTGCGCGCTGGTGATCTTGTTGATCTCATCCAGCGCTGCCTGATCGTCATTGCTCAGCGACGTCTTGTGCTGCTGCAGGATATCCATCCGATTCTGGCTCGCCCGCGCATCCTCTTCAACATAGAGAAAGTTGTACGCCTTGATGACCAGCCGAAGTGCGGCACTGACAGCCCGTGGATCCCGATCCTCGAACGTCACATAGATCATGCGATCCTTCGGAATCACGCTCAGCGCTTGCGAGAAGTCTTCCGAGGTCTCCTTCGCGGGACGTTGCAGTGCGATCCACTCCGCATCGGACATCGCCATATCGATAACACGCGGGTTCTTTATCAGCCCCGCTTGCATCGAGACGAAAGCCTCGCCTTCCTGACCATCGTCCGGCGCAGTTTCCCCGGTAATCGAAAGCGGCCTGAGGATTTGGATCAGTGCGGTGCTTCGGAACGTCTTATATCCCATCCGGAAACCGCCGTAGCCCATCGCCGAACCGAGAACCAGCGACAGCAAGACCAACAGCCAGTACCGCCTGCGCAGCAGCATATGCAGCCTGAGCAGCAATTGCCCTGCACCTGGCTCCTGCTCCGCCGCGCCTGTGGCGTAACCGCCGACCATCGCCTCTGGGCGCTCAACTTCGTTGCCCATCTCTTGCCTGTCCATCACAACTCACAACTCCTGTCTGGAACAAGAATCTCACTCGCGCGAGGCTTCGCTTCCTACCGAGGCGCCGACCGAATCACATCGAATAATGGCTTGTGCAGCTCGTACATGCTCTGGATGATCCGCTCACGCGTCGATTCCAATGCCGTCCCGTCAACGATCACCTGAATCTGTGCCGCCCCATACACACGCCGTCGGACGTCGGCCGCTGCCTCGTCAACACCGCGCATGTCAGGCTTGAAGCGCCCGTCGGGCAAAATCATCGTGCTGGCAGCGAGAATCCCAGATGCATTTTCAAAACTGGTCCGCGAAAACTCGTAGTCAGTTCCCACTACATCCTCGCCCCCGACTTTTCGATTTCGTTCGTCCCGACGCACCAGTTTCCAACCCCGCCCCGGATAACAGACGGGGGGATAATGGCACTGCAGATCGCGGGCATCCGTGCAATCCACCAGGAGAACGCTGCAACGCTCATTCGTTGCGACGTTCGTATACTGACGACTTAGCAGAGAATTGGGCCGTAAGAGACGCATCGCCTCGACCGCCACGGGCGTATCGACCGCAACCCAATCGCCAAATTTAGTGGGGAATGTCGCGAACGCCTGCCGCACGCGCTGCTGGTACGCCTTACCTTCAGCCGGCGGTAGCATCGTGCACCGCTCTGCCACCGCGCCGCCTAACAGCAGCAATGACAGCACGAGGGAAATTCGATCGAGTCGTCCGGTCATTCTCTGTTCTTGATTAGCGCCTTACCGGAACAACAACCACCCCGCCTAACGACGCCTCCGCCGGATCCGCGATCCATCGCACCAACCAAACCCCGCCCATTAAAAGGACGTAACCCACCAGCAACATCACCCAACCCGCAACGTCATGAAACGCTTCAGCCGCCGCTTTCGAAGTATGTCCAAACATGTAAACCGTCGGGACCAGTCGGATCACGTTGCAGATGACGGCTATCAACGGGCTGCCGGCCAATACCAGCATGCGAACATATCCGGGCAGAGCAGTCGTAAAGGCGAACGTATAGCAAACCAGCAGAAGCGTGAAAATCATCCGCATGCCGTTGCATGCCTCGACGATCGCCACATTATTGCCATTAATCGACAGCAGATTCCCTGTCCGCTCCACCGACATCCCAAACATCTCACCAAGAGTCTGGGTCGCATGCGCCGTCACCGTCTGAAGGGGATAGGCCACTAGATGCCGCCCCGTTGCCGGCACCGGCAAAAGAAAGATCAGCGCCCCAAACGCCGGCAAGAGCTTCCAAAACACCTCGCGCCCCACCACCGTCACCAAGGCGCCTACCGCCATCAACAGCGCGCCCCCGTGCCACGCCGACTGCACCTGATGGCGATTTCCCACCGTATGAATCAGCCAGCCTAGCCCCACCATAATTGCCCCTGGCATCCTGCCCACCGGCCGACACGCTGACAGTCCTTCCCGCCGTACCCAGACGATCCATGCCACTACAACGGGCACCAGGAGGATCTGACTCGACTCTTCATCATGGAGTCCGGAGTTCCAGACGTCCCGCCAAACCTCCGAGCCCGCAAACATCGCAGCGCCAATCAAGACGGCGGCCATCACCAGATGCCAGGCCGACCAATTCGCCCGAGGTTCTAATTTCTTAACGACCAAGAGTGACCCCTCCGACGACGCTGCGTACCACGTGCCGCCCTGCTTCAACCACTCCCCCAGGCCCGACCACCGACTCAGCCACAATCGCGTTCGATTCAACCCGCCCACCCTTTAGCACCACTGCATCATGCAATCGAGCGGACTTGCTCACGATTGCCCCTTCTTCGACGATCGAAAAACCAGCCCCAACCTCCCCACCCTCCCGGAGATTTTGATAACGCAGCGCCGCGATGTACTCGTCCAGGTTCCTCACCGGAAGACCTGACTTCATCGTACGTCCGGCGACACGCACCGAATGTTTCCGGGCGATAAGGGAAAGCGCCTGTTCCTTGAAATCGACAAATCCAATCGCTGGAATATCTTCGATGCAACGGCCAGCCATCAGAAACAAACCTGCAGGCCCGCCACAAGGCTCCATCGAGAAAGCCAGATCCGCAGATAGTCCCAGGAGATTCTCCACCTGTCGAGACAGAGGCTCCGCCAACACTTGATGCGCATTACAGACAAGCACATAGCGGTCCAGCGCCGGTTCTCGGCAGGCGTCGCGAATCACGCCCCCGCTCCCGCGATACGCCTGCCCATCCCGCTCGATCGACATTTCAAAACCAGGCGCCTGATTCCAAATCCCACGTGGAGCAACCGCCTTCGAATCGATCAGCACTCGTACTGGTAATCGCTGCCAACCAAAATAGTCGGAAAGCCTCGCCACCTCGCCCGACCAGAGATCAACCAGCCGCCGACCGCCAGACACCGGCAGGTCAAGTAGATTCCGCCCAACCTGGGCCCTAAATCCTTTGGACTTGGCATCCCCCGCCAAAAGGAGCACTTCTGAAATTAGGCCCTCAGGCAATGTCGTTAGCGCCGAATCTGGAATGGACTTCCAGATCGGAAAGGCCGTACGCCGAACGGATGCGCCCCCGACCTGGCTTAATGCTGAGCTAAGTGTACGAGCCATAAAATCAGTCCCCACCTAAGCCTACCGGCAACCCACAACCAAAAAACTCAAGGCTCCGCCCCCGTCGACCGCATACGCCCAGACGGCGCGGACGATTAAGCCAACCCCAATCCGCCAAGATACAAAAGGCAAGCCCGGCCATTGACCCATCGGCCAAGGAAAGGCCTCACACGAGGGAGGCGCTTACGCATACCCACAAACTGCGTGCCCCAGCCTATTAGCATCACAAACCCACAATGGCCGCGGCCGACAACTATACAACACGAGCCGCCCGGAGGTTCAAAAAAATTGCAATCCCGTTATGGGACATTTGCCAAACGCATCGTTATCGAGGGAAGTTACATAAGCACCCAGACCCAAGCCATCCGGGAAGTTACTGATCTTTAACCCGGAAATCACGCTGTAGCCTCGGCGCCTCAACCGCCCGCGCCGTAAGCCCTCGAACCGCAACTGCCCAAGGAACTAGCAGGGTGGGTGCTCGCATCCTTCCGACGGGTGACGATCCATTCTGCCTTTTAACCGCGCCCGCACCCTTTTGTCGACCGTCCTATTCAGGTCAATTTTTTTTCTTGCATACGGCATATTTCTCGCTATGCTTTGCAAGTTGTAATCGGGGACCGTGTCAGGCGATGGGCTGTGGGGTGTAAAACTCCGCGTGCGGGCTCATCGATCCGGAGCGGCCTGTTCCGGGTTTGTGAAGTTCGTACTGCTCAGCGATCTGAGCTTGGAGGTGTGGGCGCGTAATATTAGGCTTTGAGTTGACGGGCAGAATGCTGTTCGGTGTTCGAACAGTTTGAGTTTAAGAGTTTTTAGGCGAAAACCGCCTAAAATGAAGGGATATCATGAGATTCAAAAGTAGATTTTTTGTTGCCGCTTTATGCGGTATGGCGCTGTTTGGGTTGAGTCGGGAGGTGCGCGCAAATACGATCGTTTTGGGACTTGACAGCATTACGAGCAATGCCGTCGGATCATTCGCACGGTTCCAATATACGGCGATGTTGGGCGGTAACTCGACAATCACGGCGGGATCGTATTTTGTGATCTACGATTTCAACGGATTTGCGGGTTTTGACAACACATTCGGGAGTTCCGTTTTCACATTCGGGAACTGGGCGGCTACGATTTCCGGAGTTGGCCCCTACCCCACCGGCGATGGCACGGCTACGGGAACCCTCTTGGTGCGTACACCTAGCACCGACACGGGGCTGTTAAATCTCGTGTTTACGTACACAGGTCCGAGCATTACCAATGCTTCCCCTAATACCACGAACTTGATCACTGTTACCGCACTATCTGGTGTGAATACATCGACGGCGGGCACCTACGGGTCGCAAGATCGAGCATCGTCAACACAACTGCTGCAAGGGTCCGTGCAGGGTGTTGATGTCCCTGCTGCTGGTGGTCCTGGGGACTTCCTCCCCACGCCTGCCGCCGCATGCGGTGGACTGGTCCTGCTCGGGTTACTTGGTTCCAAGCGATCCCGGAAACAGGTCGCTGTCGCTTAATTACGCAACTCCTATTGACCGAGTAGGGCCGGCCATATTTGGCTGGCCCTTTTCAATTCAAGAAGTTGGATCCTTTCGGCACAAACCGATTTGATTTGCTCGGGCACGCGCCAGGCCGCCGTGGCGGCCTTGAGAGCTGCGCAAGCGAGTCGACGGGCCTTGGTCGCACGGGCCCCTTCACACGCGCCAATCACCCGCGCCACAATTCCATGAGTAAGGACCATCGCCAAAGCTTGCCCGTCATTTTGACGGGCGCTAGAGGCGGAGTTGGCTCTGCACACTTCACCGAATCGAGGCGGAACATGGGGGCGATGGCAATTGGGAAGATAAGCTGGTGGGCTTAATCCGAAGGTAATGAATGTAAACGTCAAAAGTGAACTCCATGCGATGTTCAACGTAACAAGCGGGGTAAACGGCGGGGTTCGGTGATCCGAGAATAGGGTAGGCGACGACAGCTCTTGCGCTGCCGCGCTTTTGACACCTGCGAAAGGTTTGAATGTTGTTGAGCAAAAAACTCCCGCTCCGTACCTATGGTGTGTCACCCTTCAGTTTGTCCGCATTGGAATCGCGTATTCTCGCATCTGGCAGTCCCGCTCCTGCTCTTGTCTTGAGTATGCCCGGTTCCGAAGTGCCCAATCTTGCAAGCCGTCCGTCTTCGACTGCAAAGCTGTACCTGGATTTTAACGGTGACTTTACCACCAATTGGGGCGGGCATCAGCCCGGCAGTACACCAGCTTACGACACCAACGGCGATCCCACTACGTTTTCAACGAGTGAATTGGCTGCAATCAACGAGATTTGGGCGCGGGTATCGGAGAAATATGCGTCTTTCGACCTGGACGTTACTACCATCGACCCCGGCACGTATAACGATCGTCAGGCGTTGCACGTCGTCATCGGTGGTAACGGCGCTTGGACAGGGTCCGGTGCTTTGGGGGGAATTGCGGAAGAACAGGGGTTCTACGACGGCCACTCGAACACAGTCTTTATCTTCGAGGACAATTTAGCCCGCGTTTCATCCGTCGCCGAAGCTTGTTGCCACGAGTCCGGACACGCGTTTGGTCTCTCACATCAGAGCAGCTATGATCTAAACGGGATCAAGACTGCTGAATACAATTCGGGCGACGCACGTAGCGCGCCGGTCATGGGCAATAGCTACTCCGCCCAGCGCGGCCTGTGGTGGTACGGCACATCGGTTTGGAACAATATCTACCAGGACGACTTGAGTGTCCTGTCCAATTCTGCGACCAACGGCTTCGGCTACCGCCCCGATGACCATGGAAACTCCATCGGCTCCGCCGACGCATTCTCCCTCTCGGGCACCACCCTCTCCGGCTCAGGCGTCATCGAGACCACCGCTGACACTGACTCCTTTTCCTTTAGCACTTCCGGCGGGGCAGTCAGCTTCACGGCCGCGGTCGGCTCCTACGTCCTGGCCCAGACCGGCTCCTCCGCTGGCGGTACCCTGGACCTCCGGCTTGAGCTCCGCGACGCCGCTGGCAACCTAATCACCTCCGCCGATACCGCCAGCCTTGGCGAGACGGTCACCGCCAATCTCGCCGCCGGCACGTACTACCTCATCGTCGCCAGCCATGGCGGTTATGGCGACGTCGGCACCTACTCGATCACCGGCACCGCCCCCCAAGCCGGCGCTGGCCCCGTCGCCAACATCGGCGGCGCCTATTCCGCCGCTGAAGGCGGTTCCGTCAACCTTAGCGCCGCCGCCAGCACCGGCAGCGGCCTCACCTATCTCTGGGACCTCGACGGCGACGGCATCTTCGGCGAGACTGGGGCCGGCGCAACCCATGGCAATGAGACTGGCGTCAGTCCCACCTTCCTCGCTACCGGTTTGGATGGCCCTTCCACCTACGCCATCGCGTTGCAAATCACCGACTCCAACGGCCTGACCTCGTCCGCGTCAACCAACATCTCGATCACCAACGCAATTCCCGTCGTTACCCCCAGCGGTTCGGGGTCGGTCAACGAAGGCTCGACCTACACCCTCAACTTCTCCGCCGCCGACGCTGGCGGGGATTCGCTCTCCTCCTGGTCGATCAACTGGGGCGACGGTTCGGCCGTCACGACCGTCGCTGGGGACGTGAGCTCGGCCACGCACGTGTTCGCCGACAATCACGCTTACACCGTCACGTTTTCCGCGACCGACAAGGATGGCGGCATCGGCAGCGCGACCAAGTCGGTCACTGTCGTCAATGTTGCGCCGGTCGCCTTCATCTTCGGCGCGCCGTCCAGCAGCCCCGAAGGCACGGCCGTCAATCTCACCAGCTCGATCGTCGATCCCGGGACCGCCGACACCTTCACCTACCTGTGGGGCGTCACCAAGAACGGCGTCGCGTACAAGAGCGGCACCGCCTCGACCTTCACCTTCACGCCCAACGACAACGGTACTTACATCGTCACGCTGACGGTCACCGACAAAGACGGCGCGACGGCCAGCGATAGCGAGACCGTCATCGCAACCAACGTCGCTCCGACCGCCGCGATCAGCACCACGCCCGCCAGCAGCCCCGAGGGAACGCTGATCAGCATGACCGGCTCAGCCATCGATCCGGGCACCGTCGATACACTGACCTACGCTTGGGGCGTTACCAAGGACGGCGTCGCCTACGCCACCGGCACGGGCACCGGCTACAGCTTCACGCCCAACGACAACGCTACTTACCTCGTCACGCTCACCGTGACCGACAAAGATGGCGCTACCGGCACTGCGAGCAAGACGATCACCGGAACCAACGCCCTGCCGATCGCGTCGATCACCGGCGCGCCGGCCAGCTCGCCCGAAGGCACCGCGATCAACCTAACGGGCTCGGCCACCGACGCCGGCGCGCTGGACACGACGATCACCGACGCCTGGTCGGTCACGAAGAATGGCGCCGGCTACGCGACCGGCACCGGCACGAGCTTCGTCTTCACGCCCAACGACAACGGCACGTACCTCGTCACCCTCACCGCGACGGACAAGGATGGCGGTGCGGGCACCACTACCCGCACGATCACCGCCAGCAACGTCGCGCCCACCGCGACCATCACCGGCGCACCGACCAGCTCGCCCGAAGGCACCGCGATCCCCCTCACCGGATCCGCCACCGACCCGGGCGCGCTGGATACGTTGACCTATTCCTGGAGCGCGACCAAGGGCGGCGTCGCTTACACGACCGGCACGGGTGCAAGCTTTAGCCTTACGCCCAACGATAACGCGACTTACGTCGTCACGCTCACCGTCACCGACAAGGACGGCAGCATCGGCACGACAAACAAGACGATCACCGTCACCAACGTCGCCCCCACGGTCGCGGTCACCGGCGCTCCCTCCGAAAGCCCCGAGGGCACCGCGGTCAACCTCGCCAGCTCGGCCGTCGATCCCGGCGCGCTTGACACGTTCACCTACGCCTGGGCGGTGACGAAGAACGGCGTCGCCTACAAGAGCGGCGTCGCGTCGACCTTCACGTTCACGCCCAATGACAACGGCACGTTCGTCGTCACCCTCACGGTGACCGACAAGGACGGCAGCGCCACCACCGCCGCCAGCAAAACGGTGGTAGTGAGCAACGCCAATCCCACCGCCGCCATCGGCGCTACCCCCGAAACCAGCCCCGAAGGTACGGCGATCAGCGTGACCGGATCGGCGACCGATCCCGGCACGCTAGACACGCTGACCTACGCCTGGAGCGTGACCAAGGACGAAGTCCCCTACGCCAGCGGCACCGGCACGAGCCTCTCCTTCACGCCCAACGATAACGCGAACTACATCGTCACCCTCACCGCCACCGATAAGGACGGCGGCGTCGGCATCACCAGCCGAAGCATCACCGTCACCAACGTCGCCCCCACGCTGCACCTGTCGGGCGCGACCCAGGTGAAAAACGGCACGCCCTACATCCTGGGCCTTACCTCCGCCGACCCCGGCACGGACACGCTTAGCGGTTGGACCGTCAACTGGGGCGACGGCCAGATCCAATCGATCGAAGGCAACCCCGCGTCCGCCTCACACACCTACACCGTTGACGGCGACTTCATGATCGCCGCCACCGGCACCGATGAAGACGGCACCTTCGCTGCCGCCAACGCCCTGGTCTTCGGGGTTTCCGACGTTGCCGACGTGGTCGCGCCGACCGCCGCGCTCGGGTCAACGGTCACGGTCGCCGCCGGCGCAACGAGCGGCACCTTCACCGTCACCTACACGGATGATGTGGCGATCAACCAGTCGCTGCTCGCCGACGGAAACGTCCAGATCACCGGCCCCAACGGCTTCAGCCAGCTCGCTCATTTCGCCTCCTCCGTCGCCGGCGCGTCCGCCGGCCAGCGCGTGGCAACGTACAGCTTCACCCCGCCGGGCGGCAAGTGGTCCTACACGGGCAACGGCTCGTACACGATCCAACTTCTGAACAACCAGGTCGCCGACACCGGCGGCAACTACGCCCCCGCCAAGACGCTGGGCGGATTCAGCGCAAAGCTGGCGATCCCAGACTTGGGCGGCACCTCCCTGACTGACGCCGCCTACGCCGGCATCGTCTCAACCGGCTACAACAGTTCGTTCAGCGACTTCCTGTCGAAAGGCGATCGCAACGACTACTACCGCCTGCGGATCAAGGCGACCACGCAGGTGGACGTGAAGATGCAGGGGATGAGCGACAACGTCGACATGCAATTCCTCGACGGCAACGGTCGCGTCCTGCAGACTTCCGCCCGCGCCGGCATTCGCAGCGAGGCCATGACTCGCCTGCTGGCGCCGGGCACCTATTACATCCGAACTTACTATTCGGGCTTGGGATCAACCCCCTACACGCTCAAAATCTCCTCCGGCGTTGCCGCCGCGCCCGGCGCTACCCCGACTTCGCTCGGCACCGATACCGTTGGCAACAAGACGTCGTCGGCGCTGAACATCGGAACCGTCGTACCCGGCTCATCCCAAATCCGCGCCGAGGCCCTGCAAGGCGCCGATACCAGCGACGTCTACAGCTTCCGCCTGGCCAAGGCCGGTAGCCTCAATGCGAGTCTTTATGGACTGGCGGACGACGCCCAGCTCCAGCTCCTCGATGGCTCAGGGCGCGTCATCCAGACCTCGAGCAACGCCGGCCTGAGCGACGAAGCCGTCGCGCAGAAGCTCACGGCTGGGAATTATTTCCTGCGCGTCTTCAGCGACAAGGCAATCCGCACGAATTACACGCTGGCGGTCGCCGCGGCTTAAGCGTGCCGTCAGGGATTGAGATAGCGCTTGCCGTACTTCCAGGCAACGAACGCACCGGCGGCGAGCACCGCAAGCACGACTACTGCAATGAGCAGCTTGACAATGAATCGCCCGCGCGGTGCCGGCGTGGCATTGGTCGCTGCAGCAGTGTTCTTCCCCGAGCGCGAGCCCCCTGCCTGAAGTTCGGGTCGATCTGCCGCAGCCACGGCGAATGCCAGAGGCCCCCATTGCTTGAATACGTCCGCGTCATCGTTGAGCGCCGAGTCGCTCGTCAATCGCTTCGGCTGCGGTGGCACAGGGGGCGTCGCCTGGATGGCAGTTTGAGCGGAAGCAGGAGCAGGAGTAACTGCGGGAGGGGGAATTGGAGCGGCCGGAGGAATCGGAGTTGGAGAAGAAGCCACCGCGGGCTGTGGCGCTTGAATGGGCGCAGAGGGCAGTATTGGAGCAGCAGATGCCCCAGATTTGGCGGGGACCGGTGCGATGGCTTTGGCGACGACAGGGATCACCTTCTTTTGCTGCGCCGGCGGAGGCGGTGCCGGTTTCGCCGGCGCAGGCTTGGCAGGCACAGCGGTTTTGGCGACGGGCGCCTCTGGAGCGCTGGCCTGCGGGATTAATCGGAAGCGGAATTTGTCATCGCCGATCGTCAGGAGACTGCCGTCGGGCAACGGAGCCCGTACCACCGGCTCGCCATTGATCCGACATGGTGACGCCGGGTCGAGGTTCCAGAGCCAGTAGCCCGCCCCCAGTCGCATGATCATCGCACACGCTTCGGGCGCGCCGGCAGTCATCAGCCGCAGTTCCGCTTGCTCGCAAGCGCCCACCAGCATCACCGGGCCGCGCACCGTCCGCGGATCTCCACCCGCTGCCGGCAAGAGCTCGGCCGACGGGGTCGCCATCTGGCCATTCGCGCCAGCGGGAGCCAAACGCGTGGCGAAAACGTCATATTCGATTTTTCCAAGCCTGACGCGGTCGCCGTGGTGGAGGCTGGCTTCGACCACCGTCGTTCCGTTCCACTGCAGGGATGCGCTGCCGGTCAGATCGCGGATGTAAAGCTGGCCATCGAGGTTCAGCACCAGGACGTGGGCTGACGCAGTCTGGGCGGGGGCTTGGGCGCCGTCGGAGGCCGACGCGGCACTGAGCAGGTTCACCGGTCGGCTGAACGCGACGGGCGGCTTCCCCTCGAATCCGGCGCGCGGCCTGAGGCTAAAATCTTCGTAGTAAACAGAAGGTGGGGCGGCTTTAGTGCTCATGAAGACTTCCCCCGCTTGGGTCGGCCGACAGCGCCATACCCTCATGGGGGGCACAACGCTTATGGAAGACGGAGCAGCGCTCCGCGCACCGTCAATTCCTATGTCGGAGATGAATTTACCCTCCGGAAGACGCTGAATTCTACACCCGAAATCGCACAGCGACCAACATTTATGAACAGTCTGGAGCGATTTACGATAACATGCGGGTCCGGGTGTCCTATGTTGCGCGGTCTAGCGGGCTGGTTATTATTACTTGGGGTCCTTTACATCCCTTGGCATGACGGGGGCGTTGCGCCGCTCTCCATCGGCATATTATCGGCCCTGGTCTTCCTGGCCTCGATGCTTTGGCTGCTGGGCCACGCGTTTGGGGAAACGCGGCCGCGGATTCCATACGTCGGCCTCGCCTGCATCGCCCTGCTCCTCTTGCAGGGGTGGTGGATGGCTTGCAACGCGCTGCGTCGTTACGACCCGATCACGCATTCGTTCTTCCCGAGCCGCGGCCTTTGGCGCGCGGCCCCGGGAAGCTGGGACGGCCGCGCGTCGCTGGCTGCGGCGCTGGCGGCCAGCAGCATGCTCCTGACGATCTGCATCGTCTCCGACCTGAGCCACTATCCGAAATGGCGAAAACGCTTCGCATATGGCGTCGCGCTGAGCGGCGCCCTGGTCGCACTCGTTGGCATACTCAAGGCCGCAGGCGCGGACCCCTTGCTGCCCGCACTGGGGGTTCGACAAGGCACCTCCTTCGCCAGTTATGAATATCACGGCAACGCCGGGACGTTGTTAAACCTCTGCCTGCCGCTGGCATTCGGACTGCTGCTGCATGTCGCCCACCGGACGCATCGCGGCTCGCGGCGGGTGATCGCGGCGGTGCCGCTGTTGCTCATCGTCGCGGGTGCGATCGTCAACGTAAGTCGGGCAGCGCAGGCCATCACCGTGCTGCTGACGGTCGGGCTGATCGCCTGGGCATTCTGGCTGGGGCGCGGCCGCTCGGAGCAAGGCATAATTCAGCGGTGGGGATGGCAACTGGCGCTGGCAGTGATCGCGGTGGCTTTGATGATCGCGGGCGCAGTGGCCACGACGCATAGCCGCTGGTCCCATCTGCCGGGACAAATGACGCTGAAGAACCCGCGGCTGATCATGTGGCAGGTGTGCGGTTACTGGCTGGCCGACGCCGGCCCCATGGGATACGGGCCGGGAACCTATAAGCTGATCTACCCCACGACGCCCCCGTCAGAGCTTCATGAACTTTACCCGCGCTGGATCGTGCAACCGCACATCCCCGGCGAACCCGTCAGCATCTGGAACCACGTCTATAACGACTACCTGCAGTTCGCCTTCGAGTGGGGATGGCTTGGCGCGGCGGTCTGGGCGATCCTGCTCCTGGGCGGGCTTGTGCTGGCCGTCCGCACGGCAAGGCATCGTTCGCCGACGTTCAGCGACGCGACCCTGGCAGGAAGCGTCGTTTTCGCGCTCGCCGGCTTGTACATCCACGCCGCAGTCGACTGCCCGCTGCAAATCCTCTCGCTGCAGTTTTATGCCGGCATCGTCCTGGGTCTCGGATGGGGAAGTGCCGGATGGCGAGTCGAGCAGAGTCAATTTTCGGTTTCGCGGCTTGATACGCCCGCGGATGCGTTGGAAGTGACGCTTAATCCCCGGGTCACTCCATCGCGGCCGATGGTCAGCCGCCATGACCTACCTCTGATCAAGTAAAGCTGCGGCCCCGACTCCCCCGTTCTCTTCCCCGCCCCTTTTGGGGAACAAATAATTTTGAAATTTCTTGAGCGGTCTCCCGACCACCCTTGTGCGGGCAGCGGCCCGGCGCCGAGGCGGCGCGATCCGCGGATGCTCTTTACGGGAGACCGATCATGATTCTCAGATTGATCAAGTATGGCGTGCTCACGGTGGCTGGCGGCGCGGTGGTGGCGTCGCTGCTGTTTGGCGGCGAAGCGCTCAGCTATAGCCGAACCTGGGGCCGGACGATGCGGCAGTCGGTGAACGACAATATCCCGCTGGAGTTTCAACTCCGCCGCGCCCGCGACCTGCTGGGCGACATCCTGCCCGAGATGCAGGCGAACGTCCGCGTGATGGCGCAACAGGAGGTGGAGATCGACGCGGTGCGCGAGGACATCGAGCTGAGTCAGAAGTCACTGGTGGAAGAAGGCGGTCGCATCCAAATCCTCAAGAACGCGGTGTCGAGCGGGCGGAGCAATTTCACGCTGGCAGGTTTAACCTACACGCGCGACCAGCTCGTCCAGGAGCTTGCGCGCCGCTTCGATCGTTACCGCGAGGCAGAGCAGATGGTGGCTGCCAAGCGCAAGTTGTTCGACAACCGCCGCCAGGCGCTGGCGGCTGCCGAGTTCCAGCTCGAGCAAATGCGCGTGCGCAAGGTCGCGTTGCAAAGCCAGATCGAATCGCTGACCGGGCAGTACCGCCTGGTGCAGACGGCGTCGGCGAACAGCAAGGTACAGGTGGACCCGGGCAAGCTCGCGCAGGCCGAGCGCCTGGTCGGCGAAATTCGCCAGCAGTTGAACGTGGCCGAGCACGTCCTGGCGCGGGAGGCGAAATTCACCCAGCCCATCCCGGTTGATACGATCGACCCGCAGGATCTGGTGGCGCGTGTCGGGCGTCACTTCGACGGCGCTTCGACGGCCACGGCCGTCACGCCGCCGGCAACGGGGAACGATGCCGACAACACCCCGGTTACTACTGACGCCCCGTCCAGCGCCGGCCGGTAAATTGTTCCATCGCGTAACGGCAATGTAGTATCATCGTGACCCAGCAGCAGCAGTGCCTGTCCACCGGGCCAGTGGGAGTCGAGCCGTGCTGATCCTTCGCCTAAAACGTTGCGAACGCGCCCTGGCGGGTGGCCGGCTGGAAGAAGCCATGCAGCTCCTCCTGCCAGCCGATGCCCGCGCCCATCGGCAGGGCCAGGCACTGCTCGACCGGCTCGTCGGTGCCTTGGTTGAACGGGGCCGCGGACACCTGGCAGATGGACGGCTCGGCCCCGCCGAGGCCGATTGGCACGCCGGAGCCAGCCTCGCCGGAAATACCCCCGTCGTCGCCCAACTGCGAGCCTCGATCGACCAGGTGGCAGCCGACCGCCAGCGGGCCGCCGACGAGCGGCGACGGGCGAAAGGCGCGGTGGAGGCATTCGTACGGCAGGGACAGTTCACCCTCGCTCACGACATGGCCGCAGCGGGGGCGGGCGGGGCGGCGGCGGGAGTTGGCGCGCTGGTGGCCGATGTGGCCGTCAACCGGGCGGCCTCGGCACGGCTAGCCGACGATGTGGCCACCGCCCTGGCGCAGAATGACTGGGAAACCGCGGTGGATCGAATTGCCGCGACGCGATCGCCCTCGGGCGACGAGCCGCGGGTGCGGCAGCTCAAGCGCGAGGTTGCAGGCCGCGTCGCCGATGAAGCGGGCCGCTTGATCGATGCCGGACGCCTGGACGAGGCCGCGTCGGTACTGCGGCGGGCGGCGGCGCTGGGACCGGGGCTGGCTGAGATCGATTCGCTTCGCCGCGGGCTCGATCAATGCCGCATCGCATGGCAGAGCGTGCGGGCGGCGCAATTCGCGCACGCACGCGAGGTGCTCGCGCGGCTGGCGGTCCTCTTTCCCGGCGCGCGTTGGATCGGGACGGCATGCGCGGAACTGGGCCGCGCGTGCGAGGCGATCCAAGCCGTACGCGGCGGCACGCTGGGGATGCTGGATGCAGGCGACGCGACGATCGCGTTTCCGGCGACGGCGGCAGCACTTGCGCAGGTTGGCGGCGCACCAATTGGCGGCATCCGCCCCGTCACTTCGCCAGCGATTCTCGCCCCACCACAAGCGCCGCCGCGCTCATCAGCCCGCCGGTTCCTGCTCCACGTGGACGGCGCGGGCAGCTACCTCGTGCTTCAAGGAAGTAGATTCGAAGTCGGCCCGGTCAGCGCATCGCGACCGGCCGACCTGCCCCTGGTCGTCGCCGCCGGCTCACCAACGCTGACGTTTTCACGATGTGATGACGATTATTTTCTCAGTTCCGTCGCGCCGGTGCCGGTGAATGATCGTGCGGCGACGGGCAAGCTGCTCGCCACCGGGGACCGCATCGCGGTGGGGCCGCGCGGCCGGATCGAATTTCGCCGGCCCAACGCCGCCAGTGGAACGGCCGTCCTACGAATCAGCGGGGCGCGCCTGCCATGGGGCGGCGTTCGCGAGGTGCTGTTGATGGATCGCGAGATCGTCCTGGGCGCGTCGGCGGCGGCGCACGTCCGGGTCGGCGAGTGCCCGGCGCCGGTAATCCTGCAGGCAGCGGCGGATGGCGGGCTGGTCTGCCGCGGCGAGGAGACGGTCGTGATCGACGGCCGGGCGTGCGGCCGCTGCGGCGTTGTGGGTGAGGGCGCGCGCGTCGCCGTGGGCGCGGTGAGCTTTGTGATACGACGGGAATAGCCAGCAGGGCAGGAGCCAGTCATGATGATGGGTGCGCTATCTGATCAGGGAACCGACGCCGCGATGATGCGCGGCTACCGGTACAAGCACGGCGACCGGCCGCTGGACGGTTACACCGTCCAGCGTGCCGCCGGGCGCGGCGCGTTCGGCGAGGTTTACTACGCGATCAGCGACAGCGGCCGCGAAGTGGCGCTCAAGGTCGTGAATGCCTACGAGCAGGTCGAGCTCCGCGGCATCGGGCAGTGCATGAATCTCAAGAGCCCGCACCTGGTCAGCGTCTTTGACATTCGCAACGGCGATCACGGCCAGCCGGTCGTCATCATGGAATTTGTCGCGGGGCCGTCGCTGCGCGAGCTGCTCGACGAATCGCCGTCGGGATTCGGCGCGCAGAAGGCGGCGTTCTTCCTTCGCGAGATCGGCAAGGGGCTGACCTACCTTCACGATTGCGGCATCGTCCACCGCGACCTCAAGCCGGCGAACATCTTTTACGAGAACGGATACGTCAAGATTGGCGACTACGGCCTCAGCAAGGCAATCAGCGCCAGCCACCGCAGCGCGCAGACGGTGACCGTCGGAACGCTCCACTACATGGCGCCAGAGGTCGGCGCGGGGTGTTACGACCGCAGCGTGGACATTTACGCACTGGGGGCGCTGCTGTACGAGATGCTGACCGGCCAGCCGCCATTCTTCGGCGTCAGTCCCGCCGAAGTGCTGATGAAGCACCTGAACGCGCCGGTGCGGCTGGAGGGGATCGAAGAGCCGTTTGCGACCGTCCTCCGCCGCGCGCTGGCGAAGGACCCGGCCCAGCGCTATCAGAGCGTGCAGGAGATGGTGGAGGGCGTCTTCGGCGCCGAGCACATTCGCCAAAGCGTATCTTGCTTCGCGCCGACCAGCCTGACGATGGTGGCCGGACGCGTCGCCCATCGCATCGCGGGACTTGGCGCGGGATCGAACGTTGCAGGAGTGCCGCTGTCGTCTCGGGCGTATGACGTAGTTGCCGAACCGAATTCGGAAGGTCGATCGGGATTGGTTGGGCATGTCGTGCGGCGTTTACGAGTTGCCGGTCAGCGGTTGCGCGTCGCAGTACAAAGATGGGCGGGGCCGGCACGGGGAGCGGCGGAGCGATTGGAAGCTGCGCAAGCGATGCCGCTCAAGCCGGCCGACGGAAATCCTCCTGTCGCGCCCGGCGGCGATCCGCTATTGCCCAGGCATCGCAGGCTGCTCGCGGTGATTGCCGCGGTGGCGGTGGCGATCGCCGCGGGGGTGTTCAGCGACAATAACAATCCGGCGATGTCGATTTGGTTCGTCATCCTGGGGACGCTGGGCGCGACGCTGGGATTGTGCTGGGCGGCCGCACGCGTGCTGCCGGACCTGAGTGGCGAATCGCGCTTTGTGCGACACTTGGCTACCGGTGGGCTGGCGGCGGCGATGGTGTTCGTCATTGCATTCCCCGCGTGGGGGCCTGCCGTTCACAGTCCGGGATGGAGCCGCGCGCAGAGCGGGCACACGCTGGCGGCGATCTGCGTGTCGCTGTTGCTCATCGACTGGACCAAGCGGATGTCGTCCGGCCGGCGGAGCCGGGTGTTATTGGGAGATTTGGTTGTTGCGGGGATCGTTGCGGTGGTGTTCGCCGGGATGTTCGATGCGGCGCCGGAGGTCGTGATCGGGGTGCTGTGCGGCACGTGCATGGCGGTTCAAATCGCGTCGCCGTGGATACCGCGGATGGGCCGCAGCGCCGCGCCGGCATCGTCGTCGCCCGCTTCGTCACAGTTGTCGTTCGTTCCGCCGGCGCCGGTGCTGCAAAGCACTCGGGATAATCAATCGACTCACGCGATTTCGGCGGCGCGCTCATCCACTGGAGTTCCAAATGTCTTCCAACTCGCGCGGCACTGCGTGGCCGCCGGGAGGTTTGTCGTCATGTCGCCGATTCGTCTGATCTTTCATCTGATTACATTCGTGCTGACGGCGGGCGCATTTGTGCTTGCGACGGCGCTGGCGTTCGACCTCCCCGGCTGGCTCGCGTCGGGCCGGGTCAATCCGAGGATTTCCCACAACATTCACCGGGAAATGGGCACTGAGAACTGGCCGTTCGTCCTTCGCTCACTCGGGAGCGTCGGACTATTCGTGACCGCCTGCCTCGCGCTGATCTTCGTGATGTGGGTTCGCCGCTCGCGCGGGAACACCCACCTACTGCGGGGCGTTGTGGGGACGGCGATATTGCTGGCCGCGCCCTTCGTCCTGGCCCATGGGCGGGTCGAGTGGGGTCCAATGTTCGAGCCAATGAGCAACGGTTGGACGGCGTGGCAGGAGCTGGTGCAAGGGCTGACATCGGGTTCCGCCCTTCGCACCGCGGTGATGTTGATCAGCGCCGTAATGCTGCTCCTCTGGCCCCCTGCTGCCAAGCCCATCGCGCCGGTGGAGCAGCAGACGCCTGCAACCGACAAGGCGTCATCCATGACGACCGGCGGACGAAAGATTGCGCCGGAGGCGACGGCATGACACAGAGATTGTTCATCTTCGGATCGATGCTTCTCTTCCAGGCTGCGGCGGGCTCGTTCGCATCGGCGGCACAGCCTCAGCCTGTGAACGAGCCGGCGATCGCGGTGGTCAAGCCATGGGTGGAGGACTTTGCCGCGTTCGCCAGCGCCAGCGGTGCAAAGCAGTGGATCGTCGGCCGTGCAGACGCGCCCTGCCTGTCGGAAGCGGAATCGTTCGAGGCGGCGTCGCGCGACGCGTGCGCCCAACTGCTGGCCCGGATGCGACAACGATTGGCGCGATCGAACGACGCCCGGAACGAAGAATGGTTGCAGCGAAGACTGGCGCAGGAATTGGCCGTCGGCTCCATCGTCACCGACCGGTCCGTCTCACGCATCCGTCGCCCGTATGGCGAGATTTGGTCCGAGGCGATCCTGGTCGATGCGTCGAGCAACCGCCTGGCGAAGATTGAGCGCGACTACTCGACTTGGCTGAACCAGAGGCAGCAGGCGAAGCGCAGCGCCGCCGTCTCTATCGCCGGCCTGTCGCTCGTGATCCTGGGCATCTATGCTGGTCTCAACGCCGTAACCAAAGGCTACTTCCGAGGCCGCCTTCGCACCGGCGCTGCGGTGATGATGATCTTTGGACTGCTCGTCGCCATCTCGTCGATCCGCGCATTGGGATGAACGACCCATGAGCCAACTGAGCGAGGCCGACCAATACCTGCTCGAGCGCATCCGCCGCTCCGATGGCGAGGCGTGGTCGCAATTGGTGACCAAGTTCCAGGGGCGACTGCTGGCGTTCGCGCGCGCCCAGCGCGTCCGCGACGCCGACGCGGAGGATTTCGTCCAGGACACCTTCTTCCGTTTCCTGCGCGGGCTGGACAGCTACCGTGGCGACGCAAGCCTCGAGACCTACCTCTTCCTGCTATTGCGCCGGCGAATCATCGATGCCGCGCGCGGGTCCCACGTGCACGCCTGCGCTGCAGCCGAAGGCGGGGACGACGCCTCGGCCGACATGGGTAATGTGCGGTTTGACGCCAGCGCCAGTTGGTACGTCCGGCGGGATGAACAACGAACCCGCGAGCGCGCCGCCCTGGCGCAAACCATCATCGCCCTGATCGAAACCCTCCGCCAAGAGCTCAACTTTCGGGACCTGCAACTCGTGGAGATGCTCTTTTATGCCCAGATGCGCAACGAGGCGATCGCTACCGTCACCGGCCTGGACAACAAGTACATCGGCCTGCTCAAGCACCGCTGGATCAAGCAGCTTCGGGCGCGAATCATCAGCGCGCTGGATTCGCCGGGAGATGCTGGAGATGTCCGCCAGGATTCGCTGCTCAGCGAGATCTGGGAGCAATACCGCCCCAGTTGCCCCAAACGCACGACGCTGGGCGGCTATCTGCTGGGCACGCTCGATGAGCCGTGGACACGTTACGTCAAGTTCCACGTCGAGACACTGGGATGTCGCTTCTGCACCGCCAATCTCGATGACCTTCGCCGCGAGACCGCGGCGGCGCACGACGTGTTCCGCGATCGCGTCCTGCAATCAACGGTCGGGTTTTTCCGCAGCTCGTGATTGAACCGTCCCGGCCAGATTGGCCGTCGCAATGGCCTGTCGATGACACATTGGCGGATTGGAACGGCTCGCCTAAACTGCCTAGATTGCCTAGAAAGTGTAATATATTGTCCAGTGGCCGACATTATTGGACAACGTGGTGCCCCTGAGCAGAGCGGCCGTCCCGGCACGGAACTTGTAACTCCCCGTGCATGCGCATGCCCTTTCCCCTCGTCCATCTCTTCAACTCCGACGCTCATTCTGCGCCAGTATCGCGTCCCCTGCAGGCATCTGAAGTGCCTTTGGCGGAGATGGAAGACAGCGTCCCATCGATGAACCTGTGGAGTGGGGCGATGATGCTGCTGGCCATTGGTTTTTCGCACCAGCGACTGTCGGCGCATCAGCGCGCCGGCGGCCGAGCCAAGCGGGCCATGCCCCGCAGTGACGCCTAGAACTCCACTATTTTACTTTGTGTACCTTCCGCCGACCCGGTAAAACGGGTCGGCGGTTCTCATTTTTGCGACCCCGCGGCGCGGATTGAGAAACGAGAACCCGGGATCAAGGTAAGAACCCTTGGGGGCGGTTGGACGTTGCACTGTGGGAGCGATTATTGACGATGGGATCCTTGTCTTCTGTGCGATGGACTTTGGCTGCGGTGATCGCGTTTGTAGCGAGCCTGACTGCGCGCGGGCTTGAGCCGCTGGATTTCAACCACGATGTGCGGCCCATTCTTTCCGATAACTGCTTTAAGTGCCACGGGTTCGACGACGCAGCGCGGAAGGGAAAACTGCGGCTCGACCAGCGCCCAACGGCGTTAAAAGGCGGCAAGTCGGGCGATCCGGCGATCGTTCCGGGCAAGCCGGACGAAAGCGAACTGGTCAAGCGGATCTTCAACAAGGATCCGGACGAGGTGATGCCGCCGAAGTCGGGGAAGGGGCCACTGACGGAGGCGCAAAAGAACACGCTGAAGCGATGGGTCGCGGAGGGGGCGGAGTACCAGACGCATTGGGCGTTCATTGCGCCCAAGGCATCGGCGCGGCCGGCGGTAAAGCATGCGGAGTGGCCGCGCAACGAAATCGATTGGTTCGTCCTGGCCAAGCTTGAGCCGCTGGGGCTTGCGCCTTCGAGAGAAGCGAACAAATACACGCTCGTGCGGCGGCTCTACCTGGACCTGATCGGCCTTCCACCTTCGCCCGAAGAGGCGGATGCGTTTGTGAAGGATGCATCGCCCGACGCGTACAAGAACCTGGTTGAGAAACTGCTCGCCTCTCCGCAGTACGGCGAGCGCTGGGCGCGGCGGTGGCTGGACCTGGCGCGCTACGCCGACACCAACGGCTTTGAGAAGGACCGCCAGCGCTCGATCTGGCCTTACCGCGATTGGGTAATCAAGGCCTTCAACAGCGACATGCCCTTCGACCAATTCACGGTCGAGCAGTTGGCCGGTGACATGCTCGCCAACCCGACGACCGATCAGAAGGTCGCAACCGGTTTTCATCGCAACACGATGCGCAACGAAGAGGGCGGGATCGATCCGCTGGAATATCGCTTTTACTCGGTGGTGGACCGGACGGCGGTGACGGGGACGACGTGGCTGGGCATGACGGTCATGTGCGCGCAGTGCCACACGCACAAGTACGACCCGATCACGCACAAGGACTATTACGCGCTGCTGGCCTTCCTGGACAACTGCGACGAGCCGGAGGCCGACCTGCCGTCGTCGGAAATCACCGCCAAGCGCGCGGAGATCGAAAAGAAGATCGCGGCGCTGCGGGCGGATCTGGCGAACCAGTGGCCCGCGCCCGGCGAGATGGCATGGCGCACACCCGAAGCCGTCGCAACCGCGGCGGGCGCGAAGCCGGAGAAGCAGGCGGACGGTTCCTGGAAATTCGCCGGCCCCGCGCCGGACAAAGATACTTATACGTTTACCTTCGATACCGAGGCCGGGGCTGCGGTCGATGCGATCCGCGTCGAGGCGCTCACGAGCGGCGCCAAAGGCCCGGGGCGGACCGCACACGGAAACTTCGTTCTCAGCAACATCGCGGTCTCAGTAATCCCCAAGGAGTCGGCGAGCGGCACCGAAATCGTAAAGCTCGCGCGTGCGGAAGCGGACTTTTCACAGGCGGATTTTCCGGTGGAAAACGCCCTGAAGAACCTCCCCAAAGGCGGTTGGGGAATCTCCCCGCAGGAGAAGAAGAACCACACCGCGACGTTTTATCCGGAGAAACCGGTGGTCCTGCCCAAGGGCGGGAAGTGGACGGTCGTGCTGCAGCAGCAGTTCGGCGCGAAACACACGATGGGACAAGTTCGCGTGAGCCTGGGGAGCAAGGCAGCGAAGGTAGCGCCCGAAGCAAGCAAGCCGCGCGATGAAGTGGCGCGGCATTTCGCAGAATGGGAAAAACGCGAGTCGGCTAAGGCGATAAGGTGGACGGTGCTTCGGCCGACCAAGTTCACGAGCAATTCGCCGACCCTGACCCTGCTCGACGACGACACGGTCCTCGCCAGCGGCGACATCACCAAGAGCGACGTCTATGACCTCACGTATCACACCGACCTGACAGGAATCACAGCAGTGCGCGTCGAGGCGCTCCCGCACGAGAGCCTGCCCAAGCACGGCCCTGGGATGATCAGCTACGAAGGCCCGTTCGGCGACTTCTCACTGTCGAACATGACACTCGCCATAAACGGCCAAGCCGAAAAGTTCACCAGCGCGATTCACAGCTTCGCAGCGGGGAACAACACCGCCGCCAACGCGATCGACGACAACCTGCAAACCGGCTGGATGATCAACGGCGGCCAGGGCAAAGCGCACCAAGCGGTGTTCGTGCTGGCGACGCCGACCACAGCCCCCGGCGAGCTGAACCTGAAGCTCTTCTTCGAGCGCTATTTCGCCTGCGCCCTGGGCCACTTCCGAATCTCGGTAACAACCGACCCGCGCGCGGCGCAGACGACCGCGTTGCCGCCGCTTGTCGAAACCGCGCTCCTGACGCCAGCCGCGCAGCGCTCAGAATCCGAGCGATCGCTCCTCATGCAGCGATTCCTGGAGACCGCGCCGGAACTCGCCGCCGCGCGCCAGAAGATCGACGCCCTGGAAAAGAGCCTGCCCAATCCGCCAAGCACCCTGGTGATGACTGAGCGCCCAGCCGGGCACGAGCGCATCACCCACATCCATCACCGCGGCGAATTCCTCGCGCCAAAGGATCCAGTTCAAGCCGATGTGCCGAGCTTTCTGCGCCCCTTCCCAAAGGACGCGCCGCGCAACCGCCTCACCTTCGCGCGCTGCCTGGTATCGCGCGACAACCCGCTTACGGCCCGCGTCGCGGTCAACCGCCAGTGGCAGGCCTTCTTCGGCCGCGGCATCGTCAAGACCGTGCAGGATTTCGGCTATCAGGGCGATCCGCCCACACATCCCGAACTGCTCGACTGGCTCGCCGTCGCCTTCATGGATCGCGGTTGGTCCTTCAAGGAGCTCGACCGCTTGATCGTCACCAGCGCAACCTATCGCCAGGCCTCGCAGGTCAGCCCCGAGCTAGCCGCCAAGGACCCGGAGAATCTGCTCCTCGCCCGCGGGCCGCGCTTCCGCGTCGAGGCGGAGATTCTGCGCGACGCCGCCCTGCTGAATGCCGGCCTGCTCTCAAGCAAAATGTACGGCCCCAGCGTCTTCCCGCCACAGCTTCCCAGCATCACCACCGAGGGCACCTACGGCCCACTGACGTGGACCGTCAGCACCGGCGAAGACCGCTACCGCCGCAGTCTTTACACCTTCACCAAGCGCACCGCCCCCTTTGCCTTGTACAACACGTTCGACGCGCCGACCGGCGAAGCATGCATCGCGCGTCGCGAAGTTTCAGATACGCCGCTTCAGGCCCTGGCGCTGCTGAATGACCAGATATTCATGGAGGCGGCCCAAGCCCTGGGGAAAACGATCGCAGCCACGCCGGATCTCGCCGCCGTTGACGACGAAGCCCGGGCAATCAAACTCTTCCGCCGATGTCTCACGCGCCCGCCCGCGCCCGAAGAGCTCACGTCGCTGGTCGATTTCGTTCGCCAGACCCGGCAGCGCTTCGCCGCCAAAGAACTCGACCCCGCGAAAGTGGCGGGAGCAACTGACGGAAACGTGGTCGAGCGCGCCACATGGACCGCCGCCGCGCGAGCGATTTTGAATCTCGACGAGGCCGTTACCAAGGACTGATGCTCATGCAGTTTTCACGCAATCAAGTCGCCGGCGCGCTGGGAATCACCCGCCGGCATTTCTTTGGAGAATGCGGCGTCGGCGTCGGCAAGATCGCCCTTGCCTCCCTCCTAACCCAGGCGTTCGCGGGCAAGAGCTACGGAGCCGCGAGCGCCATGGCAAACGCCGCGATAGCGGTAAAACCGCCTCACGTCGCGCCCAAGGCCAAGCGCGTCATCCACATGTTCATGGCCGGCGCGCCCAGCCAGCTCGACCTGTTCGATTATAAGCCCGAACTCGCCAAGCTCCAGGGCAAGCCGCTGCCGCCGTCCGTCATCGCCGGCCAACGCTACGCCTTCATCCGCCCCGACGCCGCCGTGCTTGGCCCGGTCTACAAGTTCGCCAAGCACGGGCAGAGCGGCGCCGAACTCTCCGAGATGCTGCCGCACCTGGCCAGCGTCGCCGACGACATCTGCATCATCAAGAGCTGCAAGACCGACCAGTTCAACCACGCGCCGGCGCAGATATTCTTCAACACCGGTTTCTCCCAACCTGGCCGGCCGAGCATCGGCTCCTGGGCGACCTACGGCCTGGGCAGCGAGTGCGAAAACCTCCCCGCCTTCATGGTGATGAGCACCGGCTCGGGCATCAGCGGTGGCGCGGCCAACTGGTCCAGCGGCTTCCTGCCCACCACCTACACCGGCGTGCGCCTGCGCAACACCGGCGACCCCGTCCTCGACGTCAGCAGCCCCGACGGCATCGACGCCCGCCTCCAGCGCAGCTCCCTCGACCTGATCGGAAACCTAAACCGCCGCCGCCTCGCCACCGACGGCGATCCCGAGATCGCCACGCGAATCGCCAGCTACGAGATGGCCTATCGCCTGCAAACCTCAGCGCCCGAGCTGATGGACCTGAGCAGCGAGAGCAAGGCCACGCTCGACCTCTACGGCTGCGACCCCGCCAAGCCCTCCTTCGCCCGCGCCTGCCTGCTCGCTCGGCGCATGATCGAGCGCGGCGTGCGCTTCGTGAACATCTACCACGAAGGCTGGGACGCCCACTCCGACGTCGCCGGCAACCTGAAGACCAACTGCGGCAAGACCGACCAGGCATCCGCCGCGCTCGTGAAAGACTTAAAGTCGCGCGGCCTGCTCGACGACACGTTGGTCATCTGGGGCGGCGAGTTCGGCCGCACCCCGATGGTCGAGAGCAACCCCTCCCTCGGCCGAAGCCTAGGCCGCGACCACCACCCCTCCGCCTTCACCCTCTGGATGGCCGGAGGCGGAATCAAGGCCGGCCTCACTTACGGCGCCACCGACGCACTAGGCTTCCACGTCGTCGAAAACGAAGTCCACGTCCACGACCTGCAAGCCACAATCCTGCGCCAACTGGGCCTAGACCACGAGCGCCTGACCTTCCGCTACCAGGGCCGGGACTTCCGCCTGACCGACGTGTCGGGCAAAGTGGTCGATGCGATCCTGGGGTGAGCTTACGCGGTGCGACGCCGACGGCGGCACACCAGCATTGAGATGGCGCCGATCGCCGGGAACGCCAGGGCGGTCGGCTCGGACACGCTTGCGAACACGCGCGCTAAGTCAGCCTCGAAGTCCGTCGATGCCTCGGGGATCGGCCCGGCAGGCAGGGACGTGTTGTAATTCTGGGCCAGCTTCGCCAGGTCGAGGAAGTCGACGCTACGATCGCCGGTGACATCCCCCGCAAGCCAGCCAGGGATCCCCACCCGTCACGACGGCATTGTAGTTCTGGGCAAGCTTTGCGAGGTCGCTGAAGTCGGTGACGCCGTCCAACGTCGCATCGCCCAACAGGCGCTCCCCGACGCGCAGCGTTACGCCCGTGGCATCATAGGTCACTGTCGCGTAGCGGATGCGGTTCGATGCACTGCCCGAACCCAGCACCAGACCCAGGTATCGGTCGAACTGCCGGGTCGGGCGGACATCGTCAGGATCCGGAATGATTCGCCGTTGGCAGGCACGGCGCTGTCCAGCATCGAAAGATCCAGCGTACCGGCCAGGTGAGCCGCGCCCGTGACGTTCAGGACGTCGAACCGTTGACCACGCGTCGGCCTGGAACGCCGGAATCGTAACTTCCCTCAGTTCGGCGGACAGCGAAGCACAGGACATCAACGAAGTCGGCCAGATCGTCGGCAAGGACAAGGTCGCCAATGGGCGGAAGCACGCGACGCTTTGGCAATCCGGTCAGACCATTGATCTCGATACGCTCAACACGGTCGATTCCGAGGCTTATGCCATCAACGACGCGGGATCGATCGTGGGATACGCAGGATTCGCCTTCATCTATCAGAACGGCCACATGCAACTGCTCGACGACCTGATCGCGCCCAATTCCGGCTGGGTGCTCAGGGACGCCTTTGACATTAACAACGCCGGGCTGATCGTCGGTTCGGGCGATTTCCAAGGCGGCACCCACGGTTCCTTCTCACGCCCGTCGTTCCGCTGCCGCCGGGTTTGAGCGCGGCTCTATTCCTGCTTGCTTGCATCGGCCTGTACCGAGGACTGAAATGGGGCGTGAATGACGTCTTTGTCGGGTACATATTTAAGTAATGTTGTGGCTCGGATTGAAAGGCTCGATGGCGCGTAGCGGCAGCGCCGTCACACCGTGAAGCACTGAAAGCCCTCGTTCGTACGCGCCACCAACCTTCCGAGCCACGACCCCATCGATCTGCTCGCTGCTCATGCGCCGGCTGGCCTTACA
>JAQGHM010000339.1 GCA_028291615.1 Phycisphaerales bacterium
GGACCAGCACCTTCAACACCTCGTTGTCGACGAACGGCTGGACGAAGCTCGTCGGCAGCAGGTCGTTGGTGATGAACCCGACGACGCCGTGCCCGGCCGCCCCGGCGTCGGCGATCTTCGCCTTGGCCGCTTCGGCCGCCGACGCCGACGGCGTGCCGCTGAAGCCGCTGCCCGGCTGGATCAGGTTCCCGGCCAGCAGGCCGAGCCCGAGCGCGACGGTCGTCGCCGCCGCGAAGTAGCCCAGCGCCCGCAGCGCGAGCCCGCCGGCACGCGCCATGTTGCCGAGCGAGGCGATGCCGACGACGACGGTGAGGAAGATGATCGGCGTGACGACCATCTTCACCAGGCGGATGAAACCGTCGCCCAGCGGTTTGAGGGCGACGCCCCACTCCGGTTTGATCGCGCCGATCAGTGCGCCGATGCAGATGGCCGTCAGGACGCGGAAGGTGAGGTTGTGATAGATGCGCCGCCGCGGCGCGGGGCTGGCGTGGGACGACGGGATGGGCGCCGGGGTCATCATGAAAGCGAGCGGCGGCGGGCCGTGGGACCGCCGCCGCTATGGTTTGGCTTGATTCGAACGAGCCTCGGTGGACGTTTCGTGCGAAGCCGCAAGCGGCGACTAACGCTGTTCGCTCACGGCAGCGGCTTGATCGCGACGCTCTTGTAGAGCACCTTGCTGCCCGGGTCGTGGCCTTGCAGGGCGATCGTGCCGTGGTCTAGGACGCGGCCGGGCATCTTCTCGGGACCCTTCCAGCCGTCGGGTTGTTCCCACTCGGTGGTGACCTTGCCGTCGACCTTGAGCGTGACCTTCTTGCCCTCGACGATGACCTCGTAGAGGAACCACTCGCCGTCCTTATTGGGGGCGTTGTCCATCACGTCCTTGACATTGTAGAGGCCGCCGGTCTTTTTGCGATCGGTGTGCGTCGCGTTGACCTGCGATTCAAAGCCCTTGTCGGGCCAGTTGGCTTCCTGATAGGTCGTATGGAAATAGATGCCGCTGTTGGCCTTGGGGAAGGTCTTGACGACGGCCTTGAGGTGAAAGTTTTTGAAGTCGTGATTGTTGACGGGGCCTTCGTAGAAGAGGTGGGCCGGGCCTTTGCCGTTGACGACGACCACGCCGTCTTCGACCTTGAAGGTCTCGGGATTTTTGCCGACCTTCCAACCGTCGAGCGTCTTGCCGTCGAAGAGCGGATAGAAGCCGTCCGCATCGGGCTGGGGCTTGTCCTGGGCGAAAAGGGGAGTGAGCGTCAGGGCACAGAAACCGAGCAACGCCGTCGCGAGCTTCCACCGCATGGTTTTCTCCTCGTTAAGTTGGGCCGAAGCGTACCACAGGGGGCGGGGAATTTCGATATGTCGTCGGACAATGCGCGCAGCGTGCGAAATCGTGTCGCATCGCCGCGCTTATGGAGATGCGCTGCGATGAAGGCTGGCGGATGTTGACGCGGGGCGCGGATCGTTTTTGACGTCGCCACGGCATCGCGTCATTCCGTCCGTCGCGCCCGAGCGCGTTTGTCGGCGTGAAGATCAGATCGCCGCGCGACCGATTCACACCCGGCAGGGACGAAATCAACACTCATATGCAGGAGGCAACGCGATGTTTGAATTCAATGCACGGTCGGCGAAGAACGACGAGCGAAGCTGGCGGCGGGAGCGCGAGCAGCTTAAATCGAAGATGCACCATCGCACCGCGCCGGCGGTGGATCGCTGGGTGGATGAGCAGATGTTTGAAGAGGACCTGCGGGCGGTGCTGCTGATGATGCGGCCGCACCGGCGCGAGCGGCTGATGGGGTGGAGCGAGTACCGGACGGGTGGGCGCAACTTTCGCGCGACGGTGTCGTGGGATGAAGAGTTTGCGGGCGATGCGGGGACGAGTCCTGATCCGCTGCCGCAGGATGAAGTCTTCACGGTGCCGAACTTTGCCGACGTGCTGGAGGCGCTGGTGATCGGGTCGATTCGCAGCGACGCGGAACTGACCATGGAGGAGGAATGCGAGGTGTACCGCGGGCTCTTGAACGAACTTGCACGGCGGGTCGATCAGCGGGAGCAATGCGGGAGCTGATGCGCCGAATTGGGAATGTCGGGGATTGCCTGATTCTCGCGCAGATGCATAGATGCTAAAACCTGCTCGATTCGTTCACATCGAATTGTTCGGACAGGGAGTCGGCCATGGTGCATTGTCTGCGCGGGGATCGGTGCGGCGCGTTGGTGATTGCCGGCGTGCTGCTGTTTGGTCTTACCGCAACCGCTGCGCCAAAACCCAAGCCGCATCCCAAGCCCGAAACGCAGGTTGCCCTTCCGGCGGATCTGAATGACCTGAGCATGCGCATCACCGCGCTGGAGACGTTATACGAGTTCGACTTTACGGCGGAACAGCTCAACGCGCTGCGCACGCTCGCGTCGGACACCGCTCAGAAAGACGCGCGCACTGTGGCGAAGGGGAACGCGAAGCTGCTCCAGGGTTTCAAGGATCTGCATGCCGCCTTGCTCAAGGGGGACGACGACAAGATCGGTGAGTTGAAGGATCAGTTGGACGAGTTGAAGGACGATGACGAGGTGGATCTGGATGACGACGTCGATCCGACGGACGCCGCCCGCGCGAAGACGCCGGAATTCTTGAAGAAGGTCAAGGCGAGCCAGATCGCGGCTTATCTGGCGGTGCACGCCGAGGAACTGTCGGACCCGGCGGAGCAGATGATTGATTCACTGAACGAGCAACGGTCGGGTGACAGCGATGATCCCGAGGGAGATGCGCAGGATGCAGCGGACGATATCGCTCACCTGGTGGTGGGGCTCGATGCGGCCAAGGGGAAGGAGATTTCGGACCAGGTGGTGGCTTGGTTCAAGGGCAATCGCGACCTGAAAGAGGACGAATTTGCTGCCCGAAAGGCATCGCTGGAAGAATCGGCGAAGAAGATCGTCGGGGAGTTGCCGGCGATGACGGTGATCGGGCACTGGCTTGATTATGAGATCGCGACGTTGCTGTCCAACCCGCAGCTTCCCGGGGCGATCGACAACACATTATTCGCCCGGGCCCAACGAAAGTGAGGGTGGGGCGTTTAGAGGGTTAACGACTTAATCCCGAAGGAGGAAGCGGCGATGATGATCAAGCGATTTCTAACTGGGTTGACGGTGAGCGCAGTGGCGTTGTCCGCATGGACGATTTGGGCGCCGGTGGCGCACGCCGCGGTTGTTGTCGCGCCCCCGGTTCATCATCGCACGGTGGTTCACGGGACGCTGGCGAATCGTCACGTCACGCACGCGGCGCACGTCGTTCCGGCGCGGGCGGCGGCGGTGAAAAAACCCACGGTCACGCACGTAAAGGCGGCGACCCATCGCCCGGTAACGCGATCGCATCGGGTGGCGCACCGCGGGCACCATCGTGCCGGTGGCGTCGGCGGGCACGTTCGCACGGCGGGCGGCACGCCGGTCGCCGGCGCGGCGGTTTCGATCGCCAAATCCGGTCACGCCCGCAGCGGCGCCAACCGGCACGTGCACGTCGGTCATTCGACGATCACCGACAGTTCAGGCCATTTCGTTATGCGCGGCATCCGCGCGGGCAGTCATCGGGTGGTCGCTTCCAAATCCGGCGTCGGCAAGGGGGGGCGATTGGTGCACATCCGCGGCGGCGCCCTGCGCGCGGGGCTGGAGATCAAGCTGGCCGGCGCGGCGCACAAGCATAAGAAACATCACAAGCACAAGTAAACGACGTTGACACCGGCCCGGGCGTCGGCGACCCTCGCGGCATGTCCAACGCACCCCTGCGCGACTTCATTTACCTCGATCCCGAGCGGGTCTTGTCGCTGGCGGCACAGCTTCAACTGCGTGGCGATCCGCCGGCCGACCGCGCCGGGCGCGAGCGGCTGTTCCTGGAGCTTGAGCCGGCGCTGCTGGCGCGGAGCGGCGCTGCGCGGATCGACTCGACGTTTGACTTTGCACGATGGCTTCCCGAGACGTTTACTGACGGCCAGTTCGTCACCACGACCGGCGTGGTGCGGCTGCTTGATTTTGCGTGGCTGACGCTGGCGCTGGGCGGCCTGCCGGCGGTGCTGCGCAAGATGAGTAAGCTGGAGATGGAGGCGCTGAAGAACAGCGACGAGGGCCGCCGCATGAGCAAGCAGGCGCTCCAGCAGCGGCAGAACGAAAATCAGGTGGCGATCACGAAGGTGGAAGAGTTCAAGGCTGACGAGCTGGGCGAGGTTGTCGGCAAGCTATACGGCGACATCGTCCGCGTGAAGATCCGGCCGAGCAAGGAGAACCCGCAGTGCGCGCTGGTCGGCTCGGCAAATTCGCGGCACTTTTACGATTCGCCGGCGGCGCTGAGCCAGAAGTACGGGATCGAGATCGATGCGGGGTGGACGATCGTCGGGCAGCTTAACGTGCCCAATCCGGCGGCGCTGGCGAACCCGATGCCGGTGGGGAACAAGATGGAAGATGCGTTCGAGCAGATCGCGCTACTGATGAACAATGCGTTTCGGCTGGCGAACGCGCCGGCGTTTCCGGCGGTGTCGCTGACGCCGATTGCGATCTATCGCACGGTGGGGTGAGGAGGGGGGTTGCGATGATCAAGATTCCATTTGAAGAACTGTCGGCGGAGGTGCTCGAGGCGCTGATCGAGGAGTTCGTCAGCCGCGACGGGACGGATCTGGCGGAGGCGGGGGCGAAGATTGCACAGGTGCGGGCGCAGTTGCGCAGTGGGGCGGTGGTGATCGTTTACGACGAGGCGAGCGAGTCGGCGAACATCGTGTCGAAGGATTACCGACCGCCGGCGGCGAGCGAGGAGGAAGAGGCGCCGCGGGTTGTTTATGACGAGGAAATGCCGCGGGATTTCTCGGAATGATCCGGCGTGTTTCGTCTGCCCATCGGGCGAAGCCGCAAGCGGCGAAGATTTACTTCTCCGTGATCTTAAAATCCTTCACCATCACCACGCCCTTTTCACCGCCGAGGGTGAAGCCGATGCGGTTCTTTTTGTCCGCGGCGACGTTCTCGGCCTTGAAGGGGAAGGAGAAGTCTTTCCACTCCTTGGTGAGTTCGACTTCTTCACTGAGGCCGATGGCGTGCCAGTCGTCGAGGTCGATGTTACCGCCGATGCGGACGGTGCGCGCCGGTTCGCCTTTGGCCTTGAAGGTGATGACGTATTCCTTGCCTTCTTTCAGGTCGAGGCCGGTCATGACGGCCTGGACGTGCCAGTCTTCGCCGTCGGTGTTGGTGGTTTCGAAGACGGCGGCGTCGCCGTCGATCTTCATCGTGCCCTTGGCCGCCTCGTGCTGTTCGAAGCGCCAGCTATCGGCCTTGTTCGAGGGCTTGCCGAGGTTGGGCTTGTCGGCCGCGAACGCGAAGCCGACGGTGACGAGCAGGGCGAGCGTGATGGTGGGAATCTTCATTGGGGAATCTCCTTGTGCGGAGATTGTGACGCTATGGGGACGCGCGAGCAAGGGGCGTCAATTAAATCTGTTTCAACCCGAAGACGTTGCCCTTGGAGACCTCGCCGGTTGCGAACGTCACCGCGAGGGCCTTTGACGTCGTGCGCGACCATCCCGCCTGCAGGCCGATGCGCACGACGTAGCTTCCGGCCGCCAGCGTGTTGAACGCGAAGCCACCGGCCGAATCGGTCAGCACTGCCGGCTCGCGCTTCTGATGTTTGCCGTCGCCGTTGAAGTCTACGAAGACCTGCCAGCCGGCCAATCCCGCTTCGCCGCTGGTCTGCGTGCCGCTGGCGTTGAGATCATTGAACACCGTGCCGGAGAACAGGTTTAGCAGGGTATCGCCGAAGGTCAGCCCGGTGACGGCTTGGCCGCCGACGACCGTCGCGGTGTAAAAACGGCTCGGCAGGGTTTGCCGCCAACCGGTCGGCGCGATCTGTCGGACGTTGTACGTGCCGGGCGCGACGTTGACGAAGGCGTAGTTGCCGCTGCGCGGGCTACTGGAGGTGAGGGGTTCGTTGCTCTCGCGCGTGCCGTTGTTGTTGAGGTCGAGGAAGAGGACGGCGGCGATGGCCTTTTTCTCCGCCTTGCTCTTGGCACCGTCGGCGTCGGCGTCGTTGTAGACCACGCCGCTGATCGTGCCCGTGCTGGTGTTGACGAGGGTGACGTTGAAGGTCGCCAAGGCGGCTGAGGAGATGTTGTTCCCGCTGGTGTCGGTGACTTGGCCGCCCACGACCGTGAGGGTGTAGGCGCCGTTGTCGGCGCTGTTCCAGGAGCCGCCGGGCGGGGTGATGCGATAGGTGGCGGTGCGTGGGGTGCCGTCGCCGGACGTGTTGATCGAAACCAGGGTGGCCGATTGGCTGAAGCCGTTGGGGCCGGTGACGAGAATGTCATTGCCGTCGATGGTGCTGGCCTTGACGGCGACGTTGTCGGAATAAGTTACGGTGAACGAGTATGACGTCGCGCCGGAGGCGGTGACGTTGGCGGCGCTGGCGACGGCGGTGGGCCGCTTCACGTCGGCGACCGGCGCATTGTCCACGGCGTTTTTGACGGCTTGGAAGACGTTCAGCCGCTTGTACGTTCGGCCGCTGAATGCGAAGCCGGTGCTGGTGTCGGTGACGTTCGAGCCGGTGTTTTTCAGGATGGTGGTGATCTCGGCGGCGGTCAGGGTCGGGTCCGCTTGTTTCAGCAGGGCGGCGGTGGCGCTGGCGAATGGGGTGGCGTAGCTGGTCGCCTGGGCACTGGTGGTGTTGCCGCCGCCGCGCAGGAGGATCGGCACGCCGTCGCCGGGCGCGAGGAGGTCGATGCCGGGGCCGCGGTTGACGCTGTCGGTGGGGAAGGTGTCGTTGGGTTCAACGACGCTGACGGCGAACACGCCGTTGGCGCGGCCGGGATATTCGACGTCGGAGTTTGCGTCTTCCTGGCCACCGGCGGCGGCGATGAACAATCCATCGGCAATCAGCCGCGAGACCTCGTCGGCGTAGGTGGCGTTGTAATCTGCCAGTGGCGTGCGGATCGACATGCTGACGATGCTGATGTTGTACTTCTGGTAGTTCTTCTCGACCCATTGCAGCGCCTTTTCGACGCGCTGGGCGAAGGCGAGGCTGTAGCCTCCGGTTGGATCGGCGACCTTCAGGGGGATGATCTTCGCGCCTTGAGCGATGCCGGCGTAGGTCGCGCCGCCGCTGGTGAAGGAACTGCCGGCGATGATGCCGGACATCGCCGTGCCGTGGCCGTTTTGATCTTCGGGGTTGTTGTCGTTGTTGTAAAAGTCCCAGCCTTTGGTGTCGTCGACGTAGCCGTCGCCGTCATCATCCTTGCCGTTGCCGGCGATCTCACCGGGGTTGGTCCAGAATTTCCCCGCGAGGTTGGGCTGACTGAAATCCACGCCCGAATCAATCAGCGCGATGTTGACCCCCGCGCCGGTAATGCTGGGATAGTTTGCCACAGCCTGATCCTGCTGGATAAGCTGCGGGTAGGTTCCCCACGCCAGCAGACGGCGCTCCTCGAGCGTTTCAAGTCGGAAAGAGTCCACGTTGTTTGCCTCCAGGCTCAAGCGGTGAAGGGGCCAAGGTATCCAAGCGCGCCGGGGATAGCTACGGAAAATCTGGTATGCGAGGGGTAGAAATGCTGCTTACCGGGCACCTTTGGAAGGGCAGAACCGAAGTTGCGGTCCCGGCGTAAGAGTGGGGCTGTGCTATCTTTAGGCCCCGCTCATGCGCTTGAAGAGTTGTTGTTGGCATTGCGCCCGATTGAGAGGTACACTGGCCGCTTCGACCCGTCTGCCTTGCCTGGAAACCATGGAACCCGCCGCCCCCTCGCCCAACCTCGCAGGCGACCGATCCGAGATCGGAGGATATCGAATTCTCCGTACCCTGTTACCGGGCCAAAGCTGGCTCGGCATCGCGCCGGGCGGGCGGCAGGTGGTGCTCAAAACGCTTGACGAAGATTGTCTCTGGAAGGGGCAGCTACACCCGAATATCAAAGACCGCCTTGCTCGCGTGCGTGAACTGGCTCACGCCGGCGTCGCAAATCTTTATGGCGTGGAGCGCGACGGGCCGCTGACCTATCTTGTCTGGGAATTTACCCAGGGCCAGACCTTCGCCGAGCGCGCGGCCTCGCCGTCATGCGGGCAGCGCGATTTCCTCTTACTGGCGCGCGAGCTGGTGCTGGCGGTGGAAATGATGCACGCGCGCGGCATCGTCCACGGAACGCTCAAGGCGTCGAATGTCATCATCGATCTGGATAACCGGGTCGTCGTCACCCACGTCAGCCCGCTTCTCTACAGCGAACCAACTGACGACGTCCGCGCAGTGATTGAACTTCTGTCGCAACTGCTGGCGCTGCGCGGCGAGGCGGCGTCGCCGCTGGGTTTGCTGCTCGCTCAGGCGAGTGAAGAAGAGATCTCCCTGCGACGTCTGGCGACGCGGCTCGGCGCGATGATCGAATCGCGCGAGACCGAAACGCTCGCCGCCCCCTCCGACCGCGCCGCTGCCCGGGCGATCCGCCACCGCGCCGTCATGGGCGCGGGTGCGACGGCGCTGGTGGCGATGGCGATCTTCCTTGGCCTCAAGCAATACGCCAACGCGCGCACGCCCAAACCCCCCACACCTCCGCAAGCCAATCCCGCCGCGCTGAAGGCGGCCCCCAACGCCGGCGAAAGCCCCAGCGCCGCCGCAGCCCCCGCGCCGACCAGACGAGCCGCCCCATGAGCGTTGTCAGCCGTTACCTCGAACCCGCACTGGTCGAGCGCCTCAACCACCTGCAACTCTCCGCCCGCAGCGTCGTCGAAGGCACCACCATCGGCTCGCACAAAAGCCCCGTCAAAGGCGCCAGCATCGAGTTTCGCCAGCACCGCGCCTACGTTCCCGGCGACGAACCCAAACGCCTCGACTGGCGCGTGCTCGGCCGCACCGATCGCCCGTACATCAAGGAATACGACGAGGAGACCAACCTCCGCTGCGTGTTGATGCTCGATAGCAGCGGCTCGATGGGCTACGGCGACGGGAAAAAGTCCGGCTCGAAGTTCGATTACGCCGCCAGCCTCGCGGTCTCACTCGCTTACCTGATGCTCGGCCAGACCGAGAGCGTCGGCCTCTGTCTCTTTCAGAAAAAGATCAACAGTTGGCTCGCGCCCCACACCGGCACCGGCCAATTGTCGCGCGTCGTCGAGGCCATTGAGAAAGTTGCGCCCAAGGGAGAATCCGCCTTAGCCGGCGCCGTCCACGAGACCGCCGAGCGCCTTGACCGCCGCGCACTGGTCGTGCTCATCTCCGATTTCATGACCCCCGCCGCCCAGTTCCGCGAAGGCCTCGCCCACCTCCGCCACGACCGCCACGAGGTCATTGCCCTGCGCGTGCTCGACCGCGACGAGATCGAGTTCCCTTTTCGAAACTGGACCCGCTTCCGTGGCCTTGAAGGCGAAGCTGCGCGGCTTTGCGAACCGACGCTGGTGCGCAAGAATTATCAGGAAAACCAGCGGCGTCACGCCCACGAGCTTGAAAACGCCGCCCGCATGCTCCGCGCCGAACTGCGGACGTTCGTCACCGACCAATCGCTCGCCGACAGCCTGCCCGCGTTTCTGCATCACCGGCTGGCGAGATAGAATGAAAGACGTGAAGACATGAAACGTAAAACATGAACACATGAAGACGCAATTCTTTTCTTCATGTTTCACGTCTTCATGTTTCACCTCTGTATGTTCCTGAACCTCACCATGCTCGCCGGGATCGCGGGGGCGCTGCTGCCGCTGGTCGTGCACCTGCTCAGCCGCTCGCGCTACCGTACCGTCGATTGGGGCGCGATGATGTTTCTCCAGGGGGCCGAGGCTCGCACGCTGCAGGGGGCGCGCATCAAACAGTGGGCGATCCTCCTGCTGCGGATGACGCTGATCGCCTCGCTGGCGATGGCGCTCTCGCGCCCGGTCATGCGCGGCCGCTGGGGCGGACTGGGGCGCGACGCTCGGGTTAACGCCGTCATCGTCCTGGATTGCTCGGCCAGCATGCAGTTCGACGAAAACGGCAAGACCCGCATGGAACTGGCGCGATCCGCGGTGCTCAACGTCCTCGAGTCGCTCAAGGAAAACAGCGTCGCGATCGTCCTGATGGGGGCGCATGATCCTGAATCCTCCCCGCTGGCCGAGCCGACGACCGACCTCCAGCAACTTGCGCAGCGCGTGCTCTCGCTCCCTGAGCCATCCGGTCGCGCCGACCTCAGGCCCGCCCTGGAGCGCGCGATGGACATCCTCGACCGCGGCGCCGAGGCTGGCCGCGAGCTCTACGTCGTCTGCGACCGCCAAAGCTCCAACTGGAAGGACGTTAACTCCGAGGCGTTCCGCCAGAACTGGCAGGGCCGAACGGCGAAAGCGGGTGGCCAGACCCGATTGGTCGTGATCCCGGTTGGTTCCGAAAAGAGCGAGAACCTTGCGATCGAATCCGTCGAGCTCATCAACCCGCCCGCCGTCCGCGATCAACCGGCCGAAGTCGAAGTGCAGATCCGCAATTTCGGCCAGACCGCGCGCGGCAACGTCGATCTCAAGGTCGAGGAAAAGGTGCTGACCGTATCCGTCGCCCCCGACTCGGTCACTACCGTCCGCGCGCCGCTCCGTTTCTATCAACCGGGGTCAAAGGTCGTTACCGCCACGCTGACCGGCACGGGATTGAAGTTCGACGATCGCATGCAAGCCGCCGTCGACGTCGTCGAGCCGATCCGCGTGCTGATTGTCAGCGGCGACGAGCGCGGCATCCCGCTTCAGAACGAGTCCGACTTCCTGCGGATCGCGCTTGCGCCTAAGGCGGCCGAAGCGCGGCAGAAGGGGGAGGGCTCGGAATCTAAAATTCGCGGCGACCTCTGCAAGGTACAGGTCGAACCGTTCGATCGGTGGAATCAGGAAGACCTGCGCGATTACTCGGTCGTGGTGCTCGCCAACGTTCCGCAACTCTCTGCCGCGCAGGCGCTGGCGCTCGAGCAGTTCGTCTACGAAGGAGGCGGGCTCTGGGTCGCGCCCGGCAACCTGACGCGCGTCGAGAGTTACAACGCGCTGCTTTACCACGACGGCAATGGCATCCTACCGGTCAAGCTCCAACCCGCCACCGCCGAAGACGGATCGGAGGCGACCACGCTCCAAGGCGTCTCGAATTTTGACCATCCGATCTTCCGTTTCCTTAAAGGCCGGCCCGACCCGATCCCGCTGGTGACCATTGGCCGTTACTTCCCCGCGGATGTGCGCGACCGGGATGCGCAAGTGCTCGCGCAGTATGCGTCAGGGCGCCCGTTCCTGGTCGAGGCGCCCGCCGGTCGCGGGCGGGTGCTGGTGATGACTACGGCCCTGGACGCCGACTGGGGCACGCTTCCGCTCTCGAACTTTTATCTCCCGTTCGTTCAGTCTGCTGCGCGTTACCTGGCGTCCGGCCCGGATACCGAGCGCAACCTTGCGCCGGGCTCGCCGCTCGTTGCCCAGTTTGGCCCCGGCGCTGACGTGCGCGAGGCGCGCGTGCGTCTTCCATCCGGCGAATTCCGGCCGCTCCCCGTCACCCGCGGCGAGGTCCGCTACTCGCGCACAAGTCAGCCGGGCATCTACACCTTCTTCGTCAACGGCACGATGCCCGAGTGGATGAAACGGGTGGATTTCGTCATCCGCACGCCGTCGGCTGAGTCCGACCTCACCCCGCTGTCGACGGCGCAATGGCAGGAGCTGTCCCGCACGCTCGGCTTCGAACGAATTGATCCCGCGCGCGAGTCTGTCGTCGCCGCTGTCTCGGCCGCGCGAAGCGGGCATGAGCTGTGGCTAAGCCTGGTTGGCGTTGTCATCGTCCTGGGGATTCTCGAAATGGCCGTCGTGCGACGCTGGTCCGGAGGGGCGACGTGACGACCACGGCTCTATCCGCGATCCAGTGGCAGTCCCCCCAGATGCTGGGCATTTCGCTTCTCATCGGGGTGCTGATCACGCTCGCCGTCGTGCTGCTCTACCCGGCCCAGGTCAAGCTCCTCCCGCGCGCCTGGCGCTTCACGCTCCCCGCCCTCCGGTGCGCCGCGCTGCTGGCCCTTGCCGCCTCGGTCGCGCGGCCGGTTGCCCAACGGGCGCTCAAGGAGGAAGAGCAGGGGGCCGTCGTCGTGCTGATCGACACCTCCCGCAGCATGGCCGTCCAGGACACGCAGCGTACCCCCGCGAACAAGGTCGCGCTCGCCGACGGCCTCGGACGATTGTCCGCCGGTGTACGCTCGCGCGGCGAAGCCTTCGCGCTCATTGCCCCCGACATCGAGCGCCTTCCGATCCTCTTGAACGCGATCACTCAGGCCCAGCGAGAAGTGGGCGTCGCGCAATTGCAGGGAAAGGAAAACGAGCAGGCCCAGGGCCGCCTCGATGAGGCTGCGCTGGCCTTCACGCAACTCACCAAGTCATTGTCGGCCGCAAAGGCGAAATTGAAGAAATCGCCCCAGATGGTGGAGGCCCTCGCCCGCCTGGATCGCATCCCGCCGCTGAATAGCAAGGCCGGCGAGGGGAAGGTAGATCTCGCCGAGCGGACGATCGCCTACGTGCGCGAGCGGGCGGCGCAGTTTCAGACCGAATCCGACGAGGCGCTCTATCGATCTAATCCGCAGGTGCGGGCGACCTGCGATGAACTTGCCAGCCTGACGCGCTTCGGCCTGGTCGAGCAGGCGCTGGTGCACGCCGACGGTGGCCTGCTGGCGCGGCTCCCCGCGCGAGCGCCGCTCTTCGGCTACGCGATCGGCTCGGATGTCACGCCCGTGCCCCTTCGCGGCGCGGGGGAGCACGTGCGAAGAATTCTCCTCGACCCGGACGGCGGGAAAAGCGACCTGACTGGCGGCCTGCGCGAAGTGATGGATCTGCTTCGCTACCAGCCCGTGCAGTCGGTCGTCCTCTTCTCCGACGGACGACAGGTCGGGGCTGAGACGTCGATCGCCTCGAGTCTGATGGGGAGCGGCGTGCGCGTCTACACCGTCAGCCCCGCGCCGCCGATCAAGGACGCACCCGTACGCGACGTTGCGATCGATCGCGTGACCATGCCGCAGAGCCTATTCGTCGGTGAGACGCTGAATGTGACCGCCGAGCTTCGATGGAGCGGCCTCTCGAGCAAGCAAACCGAGGTGACGCTGCGCGCCGGCGCTGAGCAGCAGCGCAAGATCGTCCGCGCCGAAGATAAGGGGCCAGTCCACTTCGCGATTCAGATGAATGATGCTGGCCCACAGGAAGTTACGATCACCGCCGCGCCGGTTGAAGGCGAGATCTCGACCGAAAATAACACCGCTACGCGCTGGGTGAAGGTGCTGTCGGATCGCTTCGACGTGTTGCTGATCGGCGGGTCGGCCTCGTGGGATTTCCGCTACCTGCGCAACGCGCTGACGCGCACGCAATGGATCAATTTCCAAAGCGTGTTCCTCGACGGCGACAACAGCAATCTCGACCTCACTCCCGACAAAATCCTCACGCAGGATGTGATCATTTTATGCGACGCGCCGGTCAAGGGACTCAGTCCCGAGCAATGGGAGGCCGTCCGCAAAACTGTAGCGCAGCGCGGCGGCAGCCTGATCCTGCTCGCCGGCCAGGCGCACCTCCCGCAGGAGTACACAGGCGAATACCTCTCGGAATTCCTACCCTATCGAAGGTCAGCCCGCCGCACGGGCGCGGCCGGCAGTGGGGGAGGCGGGGCTGGGCCCGTCTGGCGAACTTGGCCCGGTGAAGAGCCTGAATTTCGGGCCGTCCCAGGGCCGCGCGTGGCGCTTGGAGATTTCCCGTCGCTCGACGACAACGCCGGCATTTCGGGCGAGCGCTGGCTCGCGCTCCCGCCGGTCTTTCGCTTCCTCGCCCTTCCTGAACTTAAGGACCTCGTCGAGCCGCTGCTCGTCGAGCGCGGCAGCGGCGCGCCGATCCTCACGCGCCAGCGCCTGGGGCGCGGCAAGGTCTTCTTCCTCGGCATCGACGAAACCTGGCGCTGGCGCAGCCGCATTGGCGAGCGCGATCAGGACCGCTTCTTCCAGCAACTGGTGCGCGCCGCGGCGGACGAACCCTACGCCGTCAGCAACAACTATCTCGCCTTCGACGCGGATCGCGTCACCATCGCGCCCGGCGAGGCTGTGCGCGTTCGCGCTCGCGTGGTCGACCCGTCGTCGCAACCGCCGGGTTGGCAAGGGCTCGACGTGGACGTCGTTGGCGCTGAAGGCGAAGTCGTCAAGACCCAGCGGCTGAGCGTGGTTGGCCCGGCGGACAGCGGGCGCTACGAGGGAACCATCGGCGGCCTGGCGGCGGGCGATTACCGCCTGCGGGCGCACGGCCCCGATGCGACGGAACTCCAATACCCGCTGCACGTCGCCCGAAGCGTCGAGGCGGAAATGGCCAACCTCAGCCCGGACGAATCACTGCTCCGGCGCCTGTCCGCGTCGTCCGGCGGCGACTTCCGCACCCTGGAGAATTTCAAGGAACTCCCTGGGCAACTCTCAGCCCTGCGCGAGCGCGAACCGCGGACGGCTGAGGTCCGCCTCTGGAGCAGTTGGTATCTCTACGCCTTTGTGCTCGCGTGCCTGGGGGCGGAATGGGCGCTGCGAAAACGGTTCGGACTGGCTTAGGTAACAAGGATCGCGACATGAGCGCCATTGGCCTGTTCCCGCCTCCGATACGCCGCTACCTCGGCGACTTCGTCGCCAGAAGCCGGCGCGTGCGCGTCGCCCGCGCGGGACTGATCGCGCTCGCGTTGTTACTGGCGTGGACGCTCACTGTCGCGGCGATTGATCGCTTCGTGCCGCTCTCCGCCTGGGTCCGGGGGATGTTGCTGGCGGCGGAATTGCTCGCTGCGGCGGTAATCATTTTCGGCCCGCTGCGCGAAGCACTGCGGCGGCGCATTGATTGGGTCGACGCGTCGCAACAGATCGAGCGCCGCAACCCAAGCCTGGGTGAGCGACTCGTGACCGTCACCTCGCAACTGCTCGCCCCGGCGAGTTACCGCGGTTCGCCTCAGATCCTCGACGCGCTGGTTCGGCAAGTCTCCGATGAGGTGACGGCATCGCGGCGCGTGCGGCTGACGGATTGGCCCGCGCTGGCCCGGCCTGCGGTCGCCGCGCTATGCCTCGCCCTGGCGACGGCGGGACTCTGGAGTCTGTCCTGGCTCAATCTCCCGCAATTGATCGACCGTCAGGTGAGGCCGTTCGCGGGTACGCTGCCTGTCACCACCACGCAGATCGACGTCACCCCATCGGGCGCCAGCGTGCGCGAACACGAACCGCTGCAGATACATGCCAGCGTGCGCCGCATGAGCGACGCGCGGCCGCCGATGATCCACATCAGCACCGATGCTCGGCAGTGGGACGCGATGCCGATGACGCCCGCCACCGAGCACACCTACGCCTATACGACGCCGCCCGTGGAGCAGGACCTTCGCTATTACGTCACTGCCGGCGATGCGACTACGCCCATCTTCTCGGCGCGCGTGCTCCGCCGCCCGGCGGTCGCCGAATTCCGCATCCGCTATACCTATCCCGCCTATACCGGCCGCGCCCCGCTCAGCGTCCGCAACACCGACGGCCTGATCGAGGCCCCGCAGAAGAGCGAAGCCGTCGTCAGCGTCGTCGCGACCGAGCCACTTGCGTCCGCCTCGCTGACGATCGACGGCAAGCCCGTCGAGATGAGCGCTACCACCGAGCCCAACGTCCGTCAGGTGCGCCTTACGGTCCTGAAAGACCAAACGTGCGCCCTCGAACTCGCCAGCGACCGTGGCGTCGAGTGGCGCGCCCCACAGGCGATGCACATCCGCGCCGTGCCTGACCGCGCGCCCCTTGCCCGCATCGTCCAGCCCGCGACCGACCTCCGCCTTAGCGCGCAGGAGATCGTCCCGCTCGCCTACCAGGCGCTTGACGACTACGGCGTAGCGCAACTGATCGCGCGGGCGCAGGTCAACGCCAACCCCTCTGTTGATTACGCACTGCGTCTGCGCGGTGATGCGCGGCGAATCGAAGGCGCCTTTGAGCTCGACCTCGCGACCCTCAACGTCAAGGTCGGAGACGTCGTCTCGATCACCGTCGTCGCCACGGATAAGCCGGGGCAGAAAGGCGCGAGCGACGTCCGCCACATTCTGGTTAGCCCCCGCTCGATCGACGTCACGACGCACCAGCGCCTTGCGGAACTGTCGCAAGCCGCTGATTACGCCCGCGAGTGGGCCGACCAACTCGCGCAGGCGCAGCGATCTGTCGAGCAGGCAAAGCGCGCCGGCACTGACGGTCAGGCCGAGCAATCCGCCGCGATCGCCCGCGCCAGCCGCCTTCTCAGCGCCGCGGAGGAGACCGGCGCGATGCTTCGCCAGTCGCTGCTCCGCGCCATCGTCTATAGCGCTTCGCCGAGCATGTCGGACGCGCTCGCCGCCACCGTGGACGCGACGGCGGTGCAGCTTGACGCAGTCGATCGCGTTGATGAGACGATCGCCTCCCGCCGCAACGTCGAAGATGCCACTGCCGGCCGGATGAGCCGAACGGCCAGTGCCGCGCGGGAACTGGCCGCACAGATCCGCAAGCTCGCGGACGGCGATCAGGCCGCCGCCGTGCTCATAGATCGGGCTAACCTGAAGACCGCCCCCACCACTGCACCCACCGACCGTCCCGCCCAGGAGCGACGCCGCCAGATGCTCGACCGCGCCAGACGGGACATCGACGCCGCCCTCACTGCCCTGGGCATCGATCCGAAGGACTCGGCCGCCGTCGATGCCCAGCTTGAGCAGCGCATCGCCGCGGCGGCGCAGATCATCGCGAGCGCCAAACCGGTTGATTTCACCGCCGCGGCGCAGCGCTGGGCTGCCGGCATCCGCGGCAACGAATTCCAACCACCGCGCCTCGACGAGCGCCTGGCCGCCGCCTCGCAGGCCGAGGCGGTCCGCCCCAACGCCGAGCTGGTCGCCGCCCATGACTTGCAATACGCCTCGGGTGCTGCGGCGATGCTCGCCAAACCCGCAGATCCATCCGCCGGCGCGACTGGCCAGCAAACGCGCTCCGAAGCGCTCGATCAATTCCCCGGCGCCCTCGCCGCCCTGCGTGCCGAGCACGAGGTCAACCGACGTGCCCTGCGCGCTGCCACACCCGCCGACGCGCGTCAGATCCATCAGGTCGCCAACGCCATCCATATCGCCGGCTCGGCGGCGCGCAAAAGGATGATCGCCTGGGCCGCAATGCCCGGCGCAGCGCCCGACGAGCTGGCGGCTAAGGCGCACGAGCTCGAGCAATTGGCCCTCTCCGCCGGCGTCGCTACGCAGAACAAGGAGTTCGACACCGCCGCGGAGCTCGACCGCAAGCTCGCCGTGTCGTTGAACAAGCCTGAGCTGGCCGACGTTTCCGCGGCCCCGCGCGCCATTGACAAGCTTTCCAACAGCCAGGAACGGCTTGCTGATCAGACCGCCGGCGCGGACGACTCCCAGACGGCCGCCATCGCCGGGGTGCAAAAGCAGGTCGCCGACGAGATCGGTCACACCCAGCACGGCGACGGCGCCACCGGCGCGCAATCCACCCCGGATTCGGCCGACGCACGCCAGCGCGCGACCGAGGCGATCAGCCAGGCGCAGGAGCGCCTGGCCTCCCTGCCGATGCAGTTGCAGACCACGCAGCAACTCGCCGTCTCGCTTGCCGAGGCCACTGCGCGGCTGACCACCGCGCGGGCCGAGGCCGCCGATGCCCTTCCGTCCCGCCGTGAGGCACTTGAGCGCGTCGTCGGCATGGTGACCAGCGAAGTGGATGAAGCCAGGACCAGTTTCGATGACGCCGTCAAACCGCTTCGAGGGCGTCTTGCCGACGAACTCATCGAGACCCTCCGTCCCTTCGCGCCTGATACGTCAGGCGCAGTCTCGGCTGTCGAAGACCAACTTCGCGGCGCGTTGGTTGATCTCCAACAGACCCTGTCCAAGTCCGCTGAGACCGGCGATCGCGCGGGCGTGGAAACCGCTGCCCAGCAGGCACGCGACGCGCTGGCCCTTGTGCAGGATGCGCTTCGCGATGCCCAGGGAAAGGTGATCGAGCGCGATCCGCTCGTCTCGGCGCGCTGGTTCGCCCGCGCCGCTGCTGATGCGCTTGCCGCCGCCCCGCCCAACAAGCGGAGCGCCGCTGCTCACCAGAAGAAAACGCTTGAAGCGCTGAGCCGCGCTGCGCTCGACGCGCTCCGCCGCTCCAAGAATGCGCGCCTCTCCCAAGTTCCCGGATATGCGCCGTTCTACGTCCCTTCCCTCCCCGGCGCGTGGGCCGACGGCGACGGGCATCCGCCCACGGACCGGCTCTTCCAGACGATCCCCGGCCTGCGCGAGTGGGGGCGGTTGCGCGAGCGGATGGGGGAGTCGCTGGATGCGCCCGTGCGCGAGTCTGAACCGGCTGGTTATTCCGAGTCGCTGCGTTTGTACTTTGAAGTCCTGGGGCGTGAAGATGCCAAACCGCGCGAGCCTGCCAAACCTTGATGTCCCGCAGGCGGGCCGGCTAAACGGTTGGCGAGGGCGATGATTGCGCTATAATCCCGGCCGATGCGTTGCTGCTTGATTCTGGCGATTCTGCTTGCGATTCTGTTCGCGCCTGCGGTGCATGCGCAGGTTAAACCTTCGGGGGGTGAAGTTCTTTCGCCGGAACTCGATGCGTCGATCTCGCGTGGGCTCGCGTATCTGGCCCGTCAACAACAAGCTGACGGCTCGTTTCAGAATCGCGAGGGCAACGCCGCCGCTGCTGACAATCCACACTTCGCCGGGCCTAAGGTGGCGCTTACCGGTCTCTCGCTGATGGCTTATCTCGCGACCGGCCGCATGCCTGACACTGGCCGGCACGGGCTCGCGGTTCGCAATGCGATCGATTATCTCGTCACGGTCTGTCCTGCTGACGATGGCTACTTTGGGAAAGTCGACGGCAGCCGGATGTATGGGCACGCGATCGCCACGCTTGCGCTGGCCGAGGTCTATGGCATGGAGGCCGACGCTGCTCAGCGCAAGCGCGTTCGCGCTGCGCTTACCCGCGCCGTTAAGGTCCTTCTGCAAGCCCAGAACGCTAAGAAGGATGATGCGTTCCGGGGCGGTTGGCGGTATGAGGTCGCCAGCGGCGACAGCGACCTTTCGGTTTCCGGCTGGTGCATTCTCGCGCTGCGCGCTGCGCAAAACGCGGGCATTGAGGTCCCTAAAGATTCGGCTGATCGCGCGGCTGCGTTTGTCCTCAAGTGCTGGCGCCCTGACCCCAAGGGCTTTGCGTACCAGCCCGGCGGGGAGGCGACGCTGACGATGACGGCTGCGGCGTTGCTTGACCTGCAACTGCTCGATCGCGCTGCCCGACCCGAGGTCGCCGCGGCTGGTAAATATCTCGACGGCCACCCCGTCGCTGACAATACCGAATACCCGTATTACGCCCGCTACTACACGACGCAGGCGGCGTTTCAGGTCGGCGGGAAGCTTTGGCCCAAGGTGTGGGAGCAAAATCAATCGAAGCTGTTGCAATCGCAGCAGAAGGATGGGTCGTGGCCGCAAAGTCGCACGGGTAACGAACCGGGGCAGACTTATGCCACTGCGATGTCGGTGCTTACGCTTTCGGTTCCGTTGCGGCTGCTGCCGACGTATCAGCGGTGATTGCCGCCTGGGTGATGCGAAAGCTCTCGACCACCCGTCTCATCAGCGGCAGGATCCGCTCCACCCGTTCCGCCGAATCAGTCCGGCAGGAAAACTCGAAGTACGCCTCTGGCGTCTGCACGATCCAATGGTTGACGAACATCGTCCGCTTATCGTGCTCAAGTTTCCACCCGATGTGCCGCGCCGGTTGCGACCCAGCCACGAACATCTCGTCGGCCACGATCGCGTACCCCTGCGGGTAGAAGAACATGCGGCGGATATGCCCTTCGGCATCCGGCCGAACCGCGTCGCAATTTACGGTGACCTTTGAGATCGTAAACGCAAACACGCCCGCGCATTGACGCGGCGTCGCCCTGGCGTCATTCGGGATCATCACCTCACACCTGCGCAGCTGGTTCACCAGCCGCTCTCCCTGCACGTCGAACGCATCGCGCGATGCGTCCGCGAAAAATTCCCGCGCGAACCGCGACGGATGCATCGACCGTTGGTTCCACCCCATGAGCCGGTAAAAACGATCGGTCCACGACGCGGTCTTGAAGATCGTCACGAAGGCCCATTGGATCGGCAGCAGGATCGCCGTGATCAGCGCCGAAAGCCGCAGAATGGCCAGCAGGTATCCTGGATCAATCTCCACGGGCGGCCACCACCCATTCGCACCTGCGTCGCCCTGTGCTCGCGCGGGTATCTCATGCAGTTTGAGCGACGCCCCACCCGGCCGAAACCCTTGCTTCACGTAGTACCCCCGCTCCATCGTGAACCCGTCGAACGTCCCCACGGCCTGCCGGGTTAGGAAGTGCCACTCGACCGCCCCATACCCCACGGCCGCCGGCGCAACGCCCAGTTCCTCGCAAAACCGCGCCACCACGTCCTCGCCTGCGATAACGCGCGAGCGGCGGATCTGCTCCAGCATCCGCGGCCGCGCCGACAGGCCAAACATCTCACACAGGAATTGCAGATCGCCATGACCCGGGTATTCGGTGAGCCACTCCGGTGCAAGGTCGTGGCCGGAATGATATGCGTCCAGCACTTCGCGCCCTTCGTGAATTCGATAACCCCACATCGTTCCTGCCGACCAGACGTACAGCAGCGGTACACCCGCTCGCGCCAAGTGCAGGAGCAGCCGGTTGTCCTCCTGCAACCCCGCGTCGATCCCGCTGTAAAGCAGGATTACCCACCGCTCATTGGTGAAAAGAAAAAATCCCCGCTCCAACTGGTCATCGCAAGGCCACTGCGGGATTCCCGGGTGCGGCTCAAACTTCCGCGCCGCCAGCCACTCCTCCATCAGTTCGCGCGGGGCGGCTGCGCCACCCGACTTGCCGAACCGCGGAATACAGATCGCTCGCGACAATCCCACCACGATGGCGCTACTCCCTTCCGAACACCGCGCGGTGCAACAATTCCACCGGATGCACCACCTCGAGCGCCTTTCCCCGCGCGTCTGCCTCGGATGAGATGTGCATTGCGCATCCCACGTTCCCTGTCGCACAGACGCTTGCGCCGGTGGCTTGGATGTGGCGGATCTTGCGGCCGGCGAGGTCGCTGGCCATCGCTGGTTGCGTCAGGTTGTAGGTTCCCGCTGCGCCGCAGCACATGTCGGATTCGGCCAGCGGCACGAGCTTGAGGCCGGGGATCTTGGCGAGGAGCTTTCGTGGGGGCGCTGTTACCTTCTGAG
>JAQGHM010000351.1 GCA_028291615.1 Phycisphaerales bacterium
GAGCATGTCCAGCCAGAACACGGTCTGCCGATCCCGCACCGCCGCCGCCAACGATGCCGTCGAGGCGTCAGTGCTGATCGATCCGTCCGGCCGCTTGATGAACACTGTGAGCATCAGCCGATCTTAACCGCCCGCACATTTCAATTTCACCTCTCCGCCTTTTGCCCTTTGCCTTTTTCCTTTTGCCTTCTACGCTTCACACCATGTCCACGCTCGAACTCCCCCACACCCCCAACTGCCTCGTTTGCGGCCGCTCCAACCCCCACGGCCTCCACCTCGCCCTCCACGTCGATCCCGACAGCGGCATCGTCACCACCCGCCTCACCCCGACGCGCGACCATATCGGCTTCGAAGGCATCATCCACGGCGGCCTCCTCGCCACCGTCCTGGATGAAGCGATGGTCTGGGCCGCCACCTGGTCCGGCAAACGCTTCTGCGTCTGCGGCGAGCTAAGCATCCGCTTCAAACAATCCGCCGCCGTAGGCGAAGAGATCATCGTCACCGCGAAGATTGACCAGGCGAGAAAGAAACTGATCACCACCACCGGCGAAGTAAGACGCGCCAGCGACAACACCCTCCTGGCCACCGCGACCGGCAAATACGTCCCCCTCCCCGACGACCGCAATCAGGCCTTCGTTGCCACGCTGGTGGAAGATCCCCAAACCCACCAAACCGCCACCCTCCTCCGCCACCCCGACTCCACGTAACGCGCCGCAATCCATTCGCCCGGGTATAACTCCCCCTCATGCGTCTCCTCCTAGCGTGCGTAGCAATATTGGCGTCGGCCATCTTCAGCAGCGGACCCGCCCGCGCCGACGTCGTCATCAACGAGATTTTCTACCACGCCCCCGACGATCTCAATGACCTCCAGTGGGTCGAGCTGTACAACCCCACCGACGCCCCGGTCGATCTCGCCGGCTGGTCGCTCGGCAAGGCCATCGGCGCGTACACCTTCCCCGCCGGCACGACGATTCCCGCCCACGGTTACGTCATCACCGCGAAAGACCCCGCCCTCTTCAAGAAGCACTACCCCGGCCAAGCCGCGCTCGGCCCCTGGCCCAAACGCCTCAGTCACAGCGGCGCACAAATCGACCTCACCGACGCCGCCGGCAAGGTGATCGACCGCGCCCGCTACAAGGACGCCGCGCCGTGGCCGGTGGCGGCCGACGGCTACTCCGCCTCGCTCGAGCGCATCTCCCCCGCCGCGCCCGGCGACGAACCCGCCAACTGGCAGGCCTCCCCCATGCCCGCGCGCGCGCCCAAGCCAGCAGGCACTCCCGGCAAGGCCAACGCAGCCTACGCCCCCGCGCTGCCGCCCATCATCCGCTCCGTCACCGGTTCGCCGGAAGACCCCGCGCCCAACCGAGTCATCCGCGTCGAGGCCGTGCTCGCGCCCGGGCAGGCGGTCAAGTCGGTCACGGTCCTCTACCACGTCCTTACCGACGGCGTCCCCGGCCCGGAGCGGCCAATCCCCATGACCCTCCAGCCAGCGTCTGCGACAAGACCCGTCCCGCTCGCCACCGCACCCGCCAAGCCCGCCGCCACCACCGCCGGCATCACCTACGTCGCCCTCATCCCCGCACAAAAGGCCGGCACACTCGTCCGCTACCGCGTCGCCGCCGTCGCGCAGGCCGGCGACCTCACCCGCTACGTCCCCGCCGAGACCGACCTCCGCCCCACCTTCTCCGCCTACGTCCACGAGCCCTGGGAGCCCGCTGCCATCCCCTACGCGCTCATCATCCGCCCCAAGTCCGCCGCCCCGCCGGCGCAGAATGCCAAGGCCACCTTTTTCCCCGGCGACACCACCCCCACCCCGCCCGGCGGCGTGAACGAACGCCATCCGCCGCGCGGTTCGTCCGCCTTCGTGTTCGTCGACGAGAAAACCCGCAAGGCCCGCGTCTTTGACTACGTCAACATCGTTCCCCGCGACGGCGATCGCGGCTACAAGATCCACCTCCACAAGGACGCCCAGCTCAAGGGCCAGTCCGCCGTCGAGATCATCTACGAAGGCAGCGAACGCTTCCTGCTCCACGAGCACTTCGCCTACGACGTCTACCGCCGCGCCGGCAACGCCGCGCCGCTCTCGGAGTTCGTCCGCCTGTTCGTCGATGGCCGGCCCGTCGGCTATCACCTCATGATCGAGCAGCCCAACCGCGAATTCCTCCGCCGCAACCACGTCGACCCGCGCGGTGATCTCTACAAGATCCGCTGGCAAGGCAACGGCGTCGTCGGCCAGCATGACAAGCGCACCAACATCGCCACCGGCCACGACAAGCTCATCAAGCTGGTCGAGCAGCTCGAGCGCACCAAAGGCGAGGCCCAGTGGAAGGTCATCCAGGACAATTTCGACGTCGGCCAGGTCGCCACCTATTTCGCCGTCAACATGATCCTCTCGCACTGGGACGGCTACTTCAACAACCACTTCGTCTACCAGAAAGCTAAGGACGGGCGTTGGCAGATGTACCCCTGGGATCAGGACAAAACCTGGGGCTTCCACGACGGCCTGGGCCCCACCGATATCTTCTGGGACATGCCCCCGATCTTCGGCTCCGAACTGGACACCGGCCAGATCGGCGGCCCCTGGTGGCGCCGCGGTGGCTACTTCTCCCGCCCACTGCTCGCCAACCCCCAGTTCCGCCCCATCTTCCTATCCCGCGTGCGCGAGCTGCTCACCAAAGTCTACAGCCCCGAGATCTACAACCCGCTGCTGGACGCGACCGTCCCGAGGCTGGAGGAAGACGTGCGAATGCGCGCCAAACTCAACGGCCAAAACGCCGACGAAGCCGTCAAACAGCTCAAGACCAACGTCGAGTGTCTGAAGAGCCACCTGGCCAAGCGCCGCGAGTTCCTACTGGGCCAGGCGGAGATCAAAGCCCTGCCCCCAACGACGGCCCCGGCGAAGAAACCGTGAAACATAAAGTCGTTGAAAGATTAGGGAGAAGTCGAAAGCAAACGCGACGGTTAAACCGAAGGGAACGTGATGTCGCAGAAGCCGCACCCGCTGGACTACGCATCGACCAAACGCTCGGACACCAGCAAGACGATGGGCGCCGCCTACCGATTGGTTGCCGTACTCAACACGTTCAGCCTGGTGTGCGCCGGCCTCTTCTTCCTGCTGATGCTGCTGACTTCCAACGACCGGTGGAGCGGCTTGCTCGCAATTTACCTTGCGGGGCCGGCTGTCCTCGTCCACTGCGCCATCGCCGGTCTCCCCGCCTGGGTATATCTCGCCGGGTCCGAACGTACCGAGACGAATCGACGGGCGCTCTTCAAACTCTTTATCCGCTCCCTGCTCCCATTCGGCGTCATAGGCCTCGCCGTGCTCGTCACGTTCATCGTTCCGAAGACCAAATGAGCCCAGCAACGAGCAACGAGATCCAGTAAGTACCTAACAGTCCTCATCCCACCCTTCATGAGCCTTGGGCTTCCCCTCTTCTTCGTGCCCTTAGTGAGCTTCGTGGTTCAATCTCCCCTCCCCCATGCTCCCCCCAAAAGAAAAACCCCCGTCTTCTTCTCGAAGACAGGGGCCTCTTACGTGCGGCTGAGAGGAGTCGAACCTCCATACCTTGTGGGTACAAGAACCTGAATCTTGCGCGTCTGCCAATTCCGCCACAGCCGCTCGAACAAAGGTCATATTAGAAACGCCCGCCAGACTGTCAAGCAAACCGCCGATGCCTATACTGCAGCCCGTTAATCAGGAGTCATTCGGGCTTTCCGCTTGATTCTGGTTTCCGGTTTCGGGTTTTTGATTTATTCGGTGAAGCCTTTGACGACCCCTCCCCTCCTCATCCGCGGCGGCGCCCTCCTCCTCCAGGGCCAGCCCCAACCCATCCCCAAAGACATCCTCATCACCGCCGGAAAGATCGACCAGATCCGCGACCCCGGCCAACCCCTCCCCTCCGGCGTCACCGAACTTCCCGCCAAAGGCCTGCTCATCAGCCCCCCCTTCGTCGAGTCCCACATCCACCTCGATTCCGCCCTCATCGACGCCGGCCGCTGCATCAACCAATCCGGCACCCTCTTCGAAGGCATCGAGAAATGGCGCGAGATCAAGAAGACGCTCACCATCGAATCGATCCTCGAGCGCGCCGAAGAAACCCTCCGTCGCCAGGCCGAGCAGGGGGTCCTCTTTGTCCGCAGTCACGCCGACGTCTCCGAGTCGCGCCTCGTTCCCCTCAAAGCCCTCCTCCAGCTCCGCGAGCGCGTCAAAAGCTGGACAACGCTCCAGATCGTCGCCTTCCCGCAGGACGGCCTCTACGGCCATCCCGACCAGCTCGACCGCATGGAAGAATCTCTCAAGCTGGGCGCGGACGTCGTAGGCGGCATTCCCCACTACGAACTGACCCGCGAGGACGGCGTCAACTCCGTCCACAAGATCTTCGACCTCGCCAACAAGTACGACCGCCTGATCGACGTCCACTGCGATGAGGTCGACGACCCCCAATCCCGCTTCCTCGAAGTAATGGCCGCCTGCGCCATCCGCGCCGGCAACGGCCCCCGCGTCACCGCCAGCCACACCACCGCCTTCGGCTCCTACGAAAACGCCTACGCCAACAAGTTGCTGGGCTTCCTCCAGCACGCCAACATCAACTTCGTCGCCAACCCCCTGATCAACATCGTCCTGCAAGGCCGAGCCGACACCTACCCCAAGCGCCGTGGCGTAACGCGCGTAAAAGAACTCTGGCAGGGGGGCCACAACGTCAGCCTAGGCTACGACTGCATCATGGACCCCTGGTACGCCCTGGGCACCGGCAACATGCTCGACGCCGCCCACATGGCCGTCCACGTCTGCCAGATGATGGGCCAATCCGAGATCGACGCCTGCTACGACATGGTCACCTGGAACGCCGCGAAGACGCTCAATCTCGGCGAAGCCTACGGCATCGAAGAAGGCCGCGAGGCGAACCTGGTGCTGCTCGACGCGCCCAACCGCTTCGAAGCCATCCGCACCCGCGCCAAGCCGCGCCACGTCATCTCGCGCGGCCACGTGCTCTGCCAGACTACCGCAGTCAACACCGCGTGGCCCTGACCCGCAAACCCAATCCCGCGCGCAATGATCGGTGAACGATATCTCTTTCCGCGCCCATCGAACTCGCCCGCCAATCCAAACAACCGTGTGCCACAACCACGCCGGGGCAGAGCGCCGGGAGCGCAAGCGACCAAAGCGCCGCCCCGGATCCGAGAACAATCAAGCGCCCGACCGCCATAAAGGTGGAAGTCGCCGCGCGGCGGGATCGCAGGACTTTCAGCCGCCGCCGCATCTCACCGCGACCCGTCGCTCTTTCACACCGTTCAAATACAAAGGCGGCGAGGCCCGCCGGGCCGGTCGAGGGGGGAAGGGCCGTTGGAATGGTAGGTACGTGCCTTGGTATTCTTTAAGGCGAAGCCGCGGCGTCGCGGCGATAGGGGAAGTGCGAGTCGCACGACGGAGAACCCTTGCGGTCAAACTGGCTGGACTTGCGGGCGTGCGCCGTTGCGTTCGGCGGTTTCTGCGCGCTCGGTATCTGGTTTGGAATGGCCGGAGGAGACGACCGCATTACCGGGGGGCTGTTCATCGCCGCGTTCGCGATCGTCGTCCTGGGTGCATTGTGGAATGCCTATTTTTTTGCTGCGGGGACGAAGGCGCGGCGAGAAAGACGCTGGGAGGAGGAGGGTAAGTGCCCGACCTGCGGATATGACCTGAGGGAGAATCAAAGCGGGGTCTGTCCGGAATGTGGGACCCGGATCTGGACCTGAGCATCGCAAAGAGCCCCCGGGCT
>JAQGHM010000357.1 GCA_028291615.1 Phycisphaerales bacterium
GAAGACCGATCCACCCGCCTCGATCGCGCCCATATCCCCATTTTCAACAAAGAACCCGTAAACGCTTGAAGTCTGCCCGTCCTGAATGTTGTTCACAGCCAAAATTCCGCCGATGCCCACGTCCCCGGCGCCAGTGATGACGACTTGATAAGGGACGTTGCCGACGTTAGCTGCGCCAAACTCACCTCCGGGGCCATTAAAGTCGCCATCCCCAGCGACAGCAACCGCGATGCGGTATAGCCCCGGACGGTCCGCTACGAATCGCACCGGCAGTCCTTCAACCGCCAGCCCCAATCCGGGGACGTTGGGATAGTCCGTGGCGACCAGCCGGCCATCCGGATCATAAATACCGATATTTATCAGGCCGGCAGTCAGCAGACCACCCTGCCCCGAAAGCTGCACGGTCATTGCCTGTCCGGCGAGCAGCGGCATCGAGTAATAATCAACGTAATCGGTGATGCGGGGATCCGCCTGCAACTGACCGAAAACCGTGACCGTGCTGCGACCCTTGCGCCCCGCATAGCTCGGAAGTGCCTGGGCCGATGCGAAGGTATCATTATTGACCGACGCGTCCCCCTCCAGGAAGCCGCGGAACCACCCCGACGCCGGCGACGCCGGAACACTGTTAATACCCCGTCCTTCGACTTCCTCGAGCGCTGCCCCGAATGGGCTTGTCACGCGACCGTGGATCGCGTCCACGCCGCCGATCAACGAATCACCGACACTGATTTGTCCGATCTGACCACCTACCCTGGCATCAAACCCCGATTTGAAAACGGGCTGGTCCAAGGCGGCGTCATTGTGAGTCCCGATCGACCCGGAAACCAGCAGGCTGTGGAGGTCACCGCCGATCGAAAAATTGATCGACCGTCGACTTAGAAACTGGGCGGCGGTAATCCCGCGGGCGTCACCGGTCCAGAGGTTACCCGCATAGATGCTGTCGATCGATCCTGTGGCGACAACCTGCCCGATCACGGTGCCGCCGAAAAAGAATTTGCCAAAATCCAGCCCGGGCGCAATTTGAAGCCCTGCGGTAACTCGCCCCAGGTCCGGCCGAACACCAAACGCACCGGAGAAGGTCCGGCTGACAATCGCGATGTTGTCCCCCGGAGCGGGACTCTTGGTCCGCGCTCCCAGCAGGAGCTGGCCTGTACCACCATTGGCATTAACGACGACCGACGGCCCACCCTGCGCGTTGTTAACCCGGAACCCGCCCGCACCCCCGTTAAATGGAATCGGATTACCGTTTGCCGTATTGATTTCCGTGACGCTGATGAATGAATTCGCATCTGACTGCGAAACGTAAATGCTGAACAGGTCGTCCCCCATCACCGTCATGTTGGGCGGCGGCGGCGGTACCAGATCCCCCAAAGCCGAAATTCGCCCACTCATCGCTGGCACGTGGGCAAAGATGAACTCAGCCGTCGTGTTACCCCCTACCGAGATAACCGCCGTATGGCCGGCGGCGTCCACATAACGCCGTTGCGTAACGAGCGGCAATCCCGTCACCGGGTCGATCCCCCCGCCAACAATCGTCGTCAACAGCACCCGCTGCTCTAGCGATTCAACTACCGGACGGACCGCCTCTTGGCAAACTTTCACTCGACGCGGCATGGATAACCTCCCCGGCTTAAAAGTGTGGATCACAGTTGCAAAAGGCTGACATCACTCCAGGCCCGCCGGTTAGCCATCACGAGTGCTTGCGGAATATCAGACCAGTACGATAACGAAACGTTTAACGTTGAGTCAATATTGTCGAAGTGCGCGCCAGTTACGCAGCCCACCGTGCAACCTGTCTCACGGTATGGGCAGATCGCGTAACTCGAACGGAATCACCAATTCCCGCGTCTCCAAAGGAAATGTCCAAACTAAACGAGACGCTTCGGAGATGGGCTTCTTCCTAGCCTCTTTGCCCTCGTCTCCACTCTCCCGCGCGAAACGCAGACGCAGGTCCAGCCTTTGACTGTCCGGGCTCTCGTCGGCTTCCAAACCGCTTTGGCTTCTTGCTACCAATTGTCCCTTGTCATCGAATAGCTGCGCCTCACCCGCATACAACTGCATGCGCACGCCGTACCACTCCGCATCACTCCGGCCATCCCGGTAGACCACCATGTCACACCTGGCCGTATCCAGGCTCTTCACCGTCAGCCTCAGTCCGCCCACTGTGCGGGAGACGTTCTTCGCGCCGGCCACGGGTAGCTCCATGACGGCGGCACGGGTCTGCACCTGCAGCGCCGTCGAGCCTTTGAACCGGACGATGCGCTTGCCGGCGCCCTTTGGGTGGTGGAGGGTGGCTCCGATCTCCCAATGGCTGGTGGTTCCTTCGCGAATGTTGCCGAAAACATCGACATTGGCGGGGACGTTGTTGTCGGTCGGGGGAATCAAGGAATTGCCCTTCTCGTCGACCACTTCTTCGAGACGCAAAGTTGCGGAATAGTCCAAGACGCGCAGTTTCGGTTCGGCAAAGGCGGTGAGGCTGATGGTGAACTCCTCCGTCACGTCGCGCGGCGGCTTAAGATGGGCGGTGCTGATGCGGATCAATCGGTCGGCCCGGATTAACAGCGGGCCGGCGAGCACGATCGGTTTGTCCATCCAGTCGGTGCCGCCTCGTGTCAGCCCCAGACCCACCTCGCGGCCATGCCGGCTTACCCCGGTGACTTCCAGTTCCGCCTGCGCGCAGAGGGTCTGCATTACTTCCCAGAATGGCCGGTGATCCACATTCAGGGACACCGGCCTCAGGTTTTTCTGCGACAACAGGTTCGCGGGCTCGGTCATCAGCGAGGCGCGGGCTTGGCGGGTGATCTCGGCCAGCGCCTGCGCGGGCGGAACATCGTCGACCTTCATGGTGATGAGCGACGTACCGGCGATGCGGTTCTCCTCGATCTGCCGGATGGCGGCGGCGGCGCGGGTGCGGACTTCACCGTCGTCGGCGGCATCGGCCAGCTTGCTCAAGCGCGGCACCGCGTCGTCCCCCAGCGCCACCAGCTTCTCCATCGCCTGCTGACGCTCTTTCCAGTCGTCGCTGGTAAGCTGGGTAATCCAGTTCTCCATGTCAGCGGCGTGTCTGCCATCTGATGGCGCAACAGCCAGCGCGGCAGCACTGATAAGCAGGGTCGCTGCCAGGCCTCTTCGGATTGTCTGCCACCTGTCACACATGGTTGTTCACTCGGGGATCGGCAGGTCCTGCAGCTCGAACTCGATCGGAAGATCCTTCGCCGCTGTCGGGGCGAGCCAGACGAGCTTGAACGGCTCGCCGGCTTGTGGGTCGCTGACGCCCGGTTCGCGGATGAAGCGAAGCGTCGCGTCGATGCGGTTGTTGTGATACTCGCCACCGTTTTCGGTTGCTCGGCCGGCGACCAGGCGGCCCTTGTCGTCGTAGAGCGCCAACTGACCGCTGTACAACGAGTGGTGCAGGTCGCGCCACTCGCTTTCCGATTTCTTGTCGCGCCGCAGGCTGACTTGCAGGATGAATTCGATGTCCGCCTTCTTCAAGCTGCGGAAGGTGAACGGCGCCCCGGCGACGTTGCGCGCCACGTTGCGGACCTTCATGACATCGTCCACCTCGACGCGCTGCTCCGCCGTCTGCACGCGGAGGTGCGTGCGCCCACGCAGGCGGGCGATCTTCCGAACGGCGGGGTCGGTCGGGCTGTTCAGCGCGACGGCGAGGTTCCATGTAAAGACTCCGCTTTCCGCATCGTTCTGAGCACCGGCATCGACCGGATCTTCAGCGGCCACGGTGAGCGGCTGACCCTTCTCATCGACGGCAACCACCGCCTTGATCTCCGGCGACGCAAAAAGCACCCGCAGTCCCGGCTCGGCAAAGGCCGTCAGATTAAGCGTCAGCTCGCGCTCGAACGTGTGCTTTTTCTTACCCAACTCGACCGTGTTGGTGCGCTGCACCTCGTTAGCGAAGAGCACCACCGGCCCGGCGATGACGTGGGGTTCTTGCCAGAAATCTCCGCCTCCTAAACCGAGTTGAAAGCGGGGGTAAGGATCTTCGGGTGCGAGTACCGGCTCAAGCCCGGTCTTGCTGGAGAGTTGCTCCATCGCTGCCCAAAAGGGTTGGCGATCCAAGTCGAGAGTCACGTTTGGCAGGGGGCCCTTTTCCAGGAGATCAGGCGGGAAGAGTGGGAAGGGCGCGCCCGCCTGTTTGGAAAGCTCGGCCAGCACCGTCTGAGCAGTCGCGTTGTGCAGGTGAACAGTGATGGCAACCGGCTGCGTCGCCGCCGGGCCGGCTGCGAAGGTCAGCAGGGGGGCGATGCACGTAAGGCAGGTGATCAAGGCGAACTTCATGCCATGAACCTCACGCGCGGATCATAGCAGGGTTGCACGCCCAATGCCCATGGGCCACTTGGATTGGTCCGGGCGGGTTACAATGCCGCCGCGGCCGCTTCACGCGCGGCAATACTTGGGAGAGAAACCGATGCCCGTCACCGCTTCGATCACGGCCCAGGACATCCTGGATGAAATCAAACCGCTGGGTGCCGACGGCTACAAGAGAGTCCTGATGAATCACGGCATTCGGGAGCCTCTTTACGGCGTGAAGATTGAGTATCTCAAAAAGATCCAGAAGCGCGTCGGCAAAAACCATCAACTTGCCCTCGACCTCTTCGACACCGGCATCTACGACGCGATGTACCTCGCCGGTTTGATCGCCGACGATCTCCAGATGACGAAGCAGGATCTGAAGCGGTGGATCGCCAAGGCCAATTCATCGGCGCTGTGTGCCTCGACCGTCGCCTGGGTCGCCGCCGGGAGCAATCATGGCCACGCGCTCGCCCTGCAATGGATCGAATCCGAAACGGAGGACATTGCCACGACCGGCTGGTGCACGCTCAGCGGCCTGGTCGCGCTCAAGGAGGATTCGGAACTCGACCTGAAGGAAATCCAGCGGCTCCTGGAGCGGGTCGCCAAGACGATTCACGATCAGCCCAATCGCGTGCGCTACGCGATGAACGGTTTCGTCATCGCCGTCGGTTCGTATGTTCGATCGCTCACCGCCGATGCCATCGCAATTGCGAAAAAGATCGGCAAGGTTTCGGTTGATATGGGCAACACCGCGTGCAAAGTTCCCGACGCCGCGGCGTACATCAACAAGGTGAAGCAGCGCGGCGCGATCGGGAAAAAACGCAAATCCGTGAAGTGCTGACCCCATGAATACAGAGATCAAATGGGCGGCAAAACTGGCGCACGTGAAGGAGGTTTCATTGCTTGGCGTCGCCGACCTGGCCTATTGGGAAGGGCGGTTGCGGCATGACAACCTGTTTGCTGCTCAGCGCGACGGCAAGGCGCAGGTAATGATCGTCGCCACCGATTCAAGGTTTATGGGCGTGCCGTTTCGCGAGTTCAGCGTATCGGTGCTCGCGTTTGAGAATGGAACCGGTGGCCGGCGGGACGGCGCTTACCTGGTTCATGCCTGGAACTCGTGCCGCTTCTTCGCGTTTTGCGAGCGTGTCTTTTTCTCGACGCCGTATTCGCACGGAGAGGTTCGCGTTTCGACCGCCGCACCGGTTTCCATTCACGTCGCCGAAAAGGGGCGGGTCCTGTTCGAGGCTCAGATGCGTTCCGCCGACGTCGCCGGTTCAGGCCGGAAGCCGTCGTCGAGCGGCGCCGGCGGCTGGGACGGTCTGGTCTTCCTGCCGCGAAGGAACGCAATCCCGGTTGAACGGGGCAAGTTCTTCCACGCGCGAATCGCCGGTCACACCGAGACGTTCCCGTTCCTTCGCGAAACCGATGCGCTGACGATGAATCCCGGAAATGGGAACGGCTTTCTCGCGGCGCTGGCCAATTCGAATTTCGCCCCAGAGCAATGGGTCGTGCGCGCGGATGCGACTCACGCGAAATCAAAGACGTATAAGCGGGAAACGTAAGCATGGGATTCGCAATTGAACTCTATTTCGATCCCGAGACGGAGCGCGCGGTGCGCGAGGTGCGGTCCGCGCTGGCGGGGGAAGGGGTGCGGGCAGTTCTCGACGAGTTAGGGGATCGGCCGCACATCAGTCTGGCTGTCATTTCGCAATTGGACGAGCAGGCGCTCGAGCCGCACCTGCGGCAATTCGCGGCGGGAATGACGCCGTTTCCCGTCACCTTCGACGCTGTCAGCTCGTTTCCGACTGGCGAAGGCGTTCTGTTCCTTGCGCCTGCTGCGAGTGAGGAACTGTTGCGGTCGCACGCCGCGCTGCATCGGGTGCTGGCGGAACTGAGTATCGAATCGCTCTCGTATTACACGCCTGAGCAGTGGATACCGCACTGTACGGTGGCGCAGGACGTCGAAGCACACATGATGCCGCATACGTTGGAAACCTGCCGCCAGTCGTTCCGGCCGATGTCGGGGGAAGTTCTTGAGGTGGGATTGGTGGGCTTCCGTCCGGTGCGAAGCCGTTATACGTTCACGCTCGGGCCCGCCGCAGACGGGGGCGCGCTCGATTATGAGATTACAAGCTATCAGCCATCAGACCAGGCTGAACTCGTCCGATTCTTCGGCGAGGTGCTCGGCGGATTGGGCTTCGACTTCGATTTGGAGGCGAAGGATGCAGACCTGCGGCGCATCGCGGACGTCTACGAGGCTGAGGCTGGCTTGTTCCTATTGGCAAGGCGCCATGGCCAGGTCGTCGGGACGATTGCACTCCGGCCCATGGGTGGAAATTCTTGCGAATTGAAACGGTTTTACGTTCGCGACATCCATCGCGGGAACGGCTTGGGGACGGTGCTGTTGAGCAAGGCGATTGCGCATGCGCGACGCGCCGGGTGGGAAACGATTCGCCTCGACACGAGTTCGAAATCGCCGGCGGCGATTTCGCTTTTCAGGAAACACGGCTTACTCGAGATTCCGAGGTACAACGATGATCCGTTTGCCGAGGTTTTCATGGAATTAAAGATGCGCTGACAAGCCGCGCTTTAGCACAGCACGATGAAGATTTGAGACTGCTAAGGCAGCGGTAAATCCTTGAACTCAAACGTCAACGGCACCTCGCGCGTTTCCATCGGGATTTCCCATGCGAGTTTCAGCGGTTTGCCGATGCGGCTGCCGCGCGGGGGTTCTTTTTCGAACTTGAAGACGAAGGTGGATTCGTCCCCTTTGCCGCCCATGCCGAAGCCCTTGGCGAGGATAAACTTGTTGTCACCGTCGACCAGGCGGAGCGTGTTGCCGGGGAAGACCGTCTGCTCCCACTGCGCCTGAGGGATCTCGCCGCGGACGAATGTGACGGTGGCTTCGTACTCGTCGGGCGTGCGGCGGACCTCCTTGATGATGATCTTTCGGCCAGCGACCGTCTTGGTGACGTTCTTGCTCGTCAGCGGGTCGGCGTACTCGATCGTCTCCGACTTCATCTGCGCGATGAATTTCGCGGAAGCCTTAAGCTGCGCGATCTTCGTGCCCGGCTCTTTCGGGTAATCCAATTTCCCCTCCAGGTTGTAGACCCATGAAGTGATGAAATTCAGCGGTTGCTCGGGCGCGTCCTTTGGCAACAGTGAGTTTCCCTTGTCGTCCACCGCTGTGTCGATCTTCGCGCCAAGAGAGCCGCGCAGCAGGCGAATGCGCGGTTCGCAGAAGACCGTGAATTTGGCGTAGAAGGTCTTCTGCACTTCGGTGGGCTTGCGCATGTCCACCGTCGTGGCGCGGTGCAGGCCGATCAGGCTGACCAGGAACGGCCCGGTGGCGGTGGTGGGATACGTCGTCCAGTCCTGGTTGTCGCGGCTGAGGATGATCTTCGGCGTGGCGGTGTCGGTGGCGTACTTAAGGGAGATGCCGGTCTTGCCGCAGATATCCTTGATCGCCAGCCAGAAGGGCTGGTTGTCGATATCGACGTTGATCGAGTTGCCGGGGTTTTTGTCCCACATGTTGGCGGGGAGCGTGAGGAACGTTTGCCCGCTTTTGTTCCCCAACTCTTCGAACGCGGTTTTGGGGGAGGCGTTCTCCAACTTGAGGGTGATGAGCGTGGGTTGAGTGGGGTCGCCTACGTCTTTGGGGTCGGCGTGGGCGGCGAGGCAGAGGATTGAACAGAGGACGGCGAGGTATCGGAGCGAATGTGGGATTGGATGCATGGGGCGGGGAGTATACCGCGCGGGAACGAGAGCGGGACGTTCCTAGTTGGGAACGTCCCGCTCGTTGTAAACCACTCCGGAGCACTTTTTATGCGGCGCGTCTGAACTGCGCCTCTGGACGCGGCCCCCAAGCGGGCCGGCTAAACCGTTGCGCTTAGCGGGCGCGGTCGAAGTCGCGGACGGTGCGGCCTTCCTCGTCCACCGTGACCCACGTGGGGTCGCGGTCGCGCCCGTTATCTACCTGGGCGCGGTAGTAGGTGCGGCCGTTCTGGGTAATCTCGACGACGCGGCTGGTGCGATCACGCGATACGTCGCGGCCCAGGGCTTCTTTCACTCTGCCGGGCAGGTCGTCGAAGCGGACGCTTCGGCGGCCTTCGGGGGTTGCATTCTTGTCGCTGACCACGCGACCGTTTTCGTTGACGCGAACCACGCGCGTGCCCGTCGGGCTGTAGACTTCGGCTTCGTAGTTCGTCTGGCCGCGGCGGTCATAACGGTAGACGTTTCCGACGCGGTCCTGTCCCGCCTCGCGGCCGAGCGTCGTCTTGACGTCGCCGGGCAGACGGTCGAACGCGACGCGCTCGCCGTCGTCTTCTAAGCCGCGGCGAATATCAGAGGTACTGTCGTACCGTCCGCTGGCGGTGCGAGCTTCGCGAATGTCTTCTTCGCTGAGCAACTTGCCGCCCTCGGCGATGCGCACCGAGCGGTCGCCGTTGCGCTCGTCGATGACCGCGTTGTAATAGGTGCGGTCGGCGCCGCGCGTCAGGTAAATGATCTTGACGTCGCGGTTGCCGCGCTCGCGATCGAGCGTCTCCTTGACGCGGTCGGGCAGGCTGGCGTACCGGACGACGGTCGTATCGTTGCGGGTATCGCGGCGATCAGTGGCGATGTCGCGGCGTTCGTTGCCGACGGGTTCATCCCGCACGTCGTCGCGGCTGAGCACCTTCCCGCTGTCGTTGACGCGGATGACGGTGTCGTCGCCTTTGGTATCGATCGTGGCGCGATAGAACTCTTTACCGTCGCGGATAACGCGATCGATCCGCTTGATCTCGTGGTTGCCGCGTTCGCGATCCAGGGATTTCTTGACCTCCCGGGGAACGTCTTCGTACTTGACCCATTCTTCGCGATCGCGGTTGTTGTCCGCGGCAAACGCAAACGAAGGCGCCACCCCCGCAATGCCAATGGTCATCGCGGCGGAAAGCAGCCAGGCTTTGGTCTTTTTCAGGTTCATAACGCCTCCAGGCGTAGAGGTTTCGTGACGACGACCGGCCCGGAGCCAGCCGCGTGGAGGGCTATCAACGCAAAGGGCGCACCGCCTAAGGGATTTCGGAAACTATTTTCAGTGCTCGTGAAGTGCAAGAATTTATCAGATCAGTAGTTAAGGCTGATATGGGCGGCGCGGGGGCTACTAGAATGATGGCGTATTCGAAAGCTCGAGCGACTAGTTTGTCGCAGACCGTTTGACCGGCCGCTACCTCAGTACCCACCACGCCCCAAGCACCAGCGCCGATTGCAGAACGACGAATGTCATCACCGGCGCGATCCATTCCATGGCAGGGGGGCGCAACTCGTATTCCTGCCCCATTCCTGCTCGATGCAGCACGCTGGCGATGATCAGGTTGGCTTCGAACCGACCCAACCGACGCCGCTCGGCTTCTTTAAGCAGGATCAGGCGGGTGGAGTAGCGCAGCACGGGACCATCGAGTTGCTGGCGCACCCAGTCGGCGAAATCGTCGGCTGGATCAAGCGGCGCTGAATCGCGCAGCCGAATCCGCACGCGAGTGATCACGGGGGGCGTCATGGTCGTACTGTATAACGTGGATCGTGTACCCGTCACCACAATTGATGCTACAAGCGTCAGCAGGTATCTGATTTGCAGGCAGGCGGTAGCGACAATTCCGTCAATTCCGTACATTAACGCGTCCGCGATCGCGATCGGCGTAAGGTGCCTATGAGGTTTATCAAGCGTCTGCTCCGCATTCTGGTGCTCGTCGTTCTCCTGGGGGCGATCGGGGTGGGGGTGATGTATCACCTTTCGACGCGCACGCCGGGGCGATATTTACCGCATTTTTTGAGTGCCAAAGAACGTGACGCCGCCGCGTGGCGACTGGAACACGAAAAACTGCCGAATCTGCTGAACCTCGCAGAACGATCGCAAAAGCAGGATTCCGCCGCGCAGCGGGCGCGGGAGCGGGGCACAGTAGTCCCCCCTGATGCGACCCAGCCGGTAGCGCCGGTGACGTTGTCGTTTACACAGGATGAGATCAATTCTTTCCTCTGGAAGTGGTCACAGCCCTATGAGGGGAACTACAAGCAATACGTGACGCACCCGTTTATTGCGCTGGAGGAAGGGTCGATCGTGCTGATGGCGACGGTGCCGGAGTTTGACCGGGTGGTGAGCGCGTTTTTTGAGCCCAAGCTGGATGAGAAGGGGATGTTGCATTCGGATCTGGCGAGCTTGAAGTTGGGGGCGATGCCGCTCCCGCAGGCGTTGTTTTCCAGCAAGCGGGAAAAGGTGGAGAATGCGCTGCGCTCGCGGCTGCCCAACTGGCAAAACCGTGCGAAGATCGACTCAACCGGCTTGGCCAATTCCGATGCGCAATCGGCTTGGCTGGGGAAGCTGGTGCTGCAGTTGTTGAATCGCCAGCCAAGCCCGGCGGTGATCTTCGTGCATACCGAGAAGTCGAACGCCGTACCGGTGCGGCTGACGAACGTCACGGTGGAAAAGGGGACGCTGTCGATCACGGTGCAGCCGATGGACGCGGCGGAACGGGCGGCGCTGCTGGAGCAGATCCGCGAGCCGCAGAGCGCGGCGGCTGGGACGGGAACGGCGTCGGTGGAGCTTCCGCGGAATTGAATCGGCGTCGCGCAAAATCTGCCGGGCGGGGGCAGGGGGTGCGCAAAGGTGCGGGTTTCACTTTAATGCCGGGCACAGCGTAAGTATTGCTTGGGACATGGATTGCGTCTCTTGCCGCTGGCGGTTTTGCCGGTGGCATGACGGTTGATCTAGAGTCTCTCATGATCCAGATCCCGGTGAACCTCGGTCAGCGCATTCTTGAGGCGGCTCGTATCGCGGCGGCGATTCATGAAGAGCAGGGACGCCGGGCGGATAGTCAAAACGTGGATTGGCGCGCTCCGCAAGCGGAGCCGCTGAAAGAGTGGGATCGGTTGACGAAATAGGGATTCCCGATGCTTTACGGTCTCTACTTATCCGCGGCGGGGGTTCAGACGAACTCGTATCGTCAGGACGTGATCGCCAATAACATTGCGAACGCGGAGACGGTTGGATTCAAGCGCGATCTGGCGCTGTTCCAGCAGCGACGAACGGAAGTGCAGGAGAAGGGGTTGTCTCCTTTTCGCAGTAATGCATTGCTTGAGAAGCTGGGCGGGGGCGTGTTTGCTTCGCCTACGTTGATCGATCACACGCAGGGGGAACTTGAGAACACGGGGAACGGCCTGGATGTGGCGATCGTGGGCCAGGGATATTTGCAGGCGGCCCATGGGGATCAGACGTCGCTGACGCGGGATGGACGAATTCTGATCAACCACAAGGGGCACCTGGCACTGGCAAACAACGAGAACTTTGAACTGATGGACCCGAAGGGGAAGCCGATCGCGGTGGATCCTTCGATTGCGCCCAACATCGATAAAGAGGGCGTGGTCACCCAAAAGGGTAAGGTCGTCGGGCGGATCTCGGTGGTCGATGTCGCTGATCCGTCGCTACTGACCAAATCCGGAGGCACGATGCTTGCCATTGCAGATCCGAAACAGATTCGTCCGGCTACCGGCGCGTTTCTTCAGAGCGGTTATCAGGAACGGGCGAACGTGGAGCCTTCCACCGAGTTGGCGAGCCTCATGGATGCGCAGCGGCAACTCGAAGCCAACGCCAACATGATCCGGTATCAGGATCAAATGCTTTCCAAGCTCTGTAACGAGGTCGGGAAGATCAGCTAGGGTTCGGGCTTAATCTCCGAACGTTCTTTCGTCCGATAACTTAAACCATGGCCATCACCGCTCTTCATTCCGCTGCGACCGGGTTACGTGCGCTCTCGCAGCGCATCGATGTCGTGGCGAACAATCTGGCCAACGCGGAAACGACGGCGTTTAAGCGCAGCCGCGTCAACTTTGAAGACCTTTACTACCTCGCGCAGAAGCAGCCTGGGACGACGGCGGCGAACGGCGACGTCTCGCCGGCGGGCATCTACGTCGGCTTGGGCGTGAAGGTTTCCAACACCCAGCTTGATACCGAGCAGGGGTCGATGGAAAGCACGGGGCGCCAGCTTGACGTTGGCATCTCGGGGCAAGGCTTCTTCAAGGTGAAGATCCTAGACTCGATCAGCGACGGTTTCGGTTACACGCGCAACGGCAACTTCTTCGTCAATCGCGACGGCGAGTTGGTGCTCGGGATGGGGGATGGATACAAGCTCGAACCGAAGATCAACATCCCCAAGGGCGTGACCGACGTCTCGATCAGTTCTGATGGCAACGTCGAGGTGATCAAGGCCGGGACCAATGCCAAGCAGAAGGTCGGACAGCTCCAGATCTTCCAATTCGTCAACCCGCAGGGCCTGAACCTGCTGGGCGGAAGCATATACACGCAGACCGAATCGAGCGGTCAGCCGCTGGAATCCAAGCCGGGCGAAAACGGCGCCGGGCAGGTGCTTCAAGGGTTCCTTGAATCGTCCAACGTCGATCCGGTCAAGGAACTGGTGACGCTGATCAAGACGCAGCGGGCATTTGAATTGAACAGCCAATCGATCCAGACGGCCGACCAGGCGCTGCAGACGATTGGGAACTTGCGCAGGCAGTAAATGAAGGATGAATGATGAAGGCGGAAGGATGAACCGGAAAAAACATCCGCTGATTCATCCTTCATCCTTCCGCCTTCATCCTTCGCGACATGGAGGTCGCACAATGATGTATCCGACGCCTAATTACGTGCGGAAGACGGTTCAGTTGATGGTCTGGCTGACGATCCTGGCGTGGGCAACGCAGTTGCTGTTCGCGTCGTGGGCGCGCGGAGAAGAGCCGCCTGCGGTGCAGTTTGCACAGGTGCCAGTCGAGCTGGGCGGAAGCGAGAAGTTCGTCCCGGGCGGCGAGCGATTCTCGACCGGTGCTACCCTGGAGCTGAAGGGCGAGGTCACGCTGATCGGAGAAGAGGTCAAGCTCAAGCAGGTTTGCCGCTGGGCGGACGGCGACAAGGCGGCGTTCGAGCCGATCGCCGATCTGGTGCTTTTCCGACTTAGCCGGACGTCACCGTATCGGACGCTGACCGTCCGCGAGATGCGCGATACGCTGCACGATGCGGGTGTGAACCTGGCAATCGTTCGGCTGGCCGGCGCGACGACGTGCACGGTTTCCCGCACCGACGTGAAGTTCGACGAACGCTCGGCGCTCGATCAGTGGATCGCGGCGAAGGACGCGGGCGGCAGCAAGCCGGGGCTGCTCGAAACGCCCGCTACCCAGCCTGTGAAAAGCGCGGTGGCCGAAGCGGTTAAGGCGCAGCCGGCGCCCGTGCAAGCTGCAAAGCCGCTGGCCGAGGTGAGAGAATATAAATCGCTTCGCGATCACCTCGTTGCAGAGGTTGCGGAGCGCCTGAATCTTCGGGCGGATCAACTTCAGTTTCACTTCAACCCGGCGGACGAGAAGCTATTGAGTCTTGCCGAGCCGCACTTTGAGTTCAACGTAAATCCGCCTCGGAACAAGAACGTCGGCGAAGTGACGTGGGACGTGACGATCGTGGCCGACGGGGCGAACCAGAAGACGTCGATCACGGCGAACATGAAGGCGTGGCAGAACCAGGTGCTGGTCAACAAACCGCTGGGATATCGCCAGATCATTCGCGAAGAAGACCTGATCGACCGGCGCACGCTGGTGGATCGGATCGGCGAAGACCCCTTGGTGAGCCGGGAGCAGATCGTCGGGCAGATGGCCGGACGGGATCTGAAGCTGGGGACGGTACTGACGGCGCGGCTGATCGACCCGACGATCATGGTGAAGAGCGGGCAGCTCGTGAGCATCACGCTGACGCAGGGAGCGATTTCGGCCAAGAGCGTCGCCCGGGCGACGGAGCAGGGGACGATCGGTCAGACGATTCGCGTGAAGAACGAAGTGACGAACAACATGTTTGACGTAGTGGTGACCGGGCCGCAAACGGCGAAGCTGCCGCCTTCAAGCGCGGCGGAGAAGCCGGGGGTGGCGGTGTTGGATCGATGAATACGTGATGTCGTCCTGAGGGAGTTTCAACGACCGAAGGATCTACCCAGAAGTAGAGGTCAATCTACTGCTGGCCAGATCCTTCGGAGTACCTCAGGATGACGGTTTTTTGGACCGACGAAATCCTCTCGTTTCACACCCGGCGCAGCAGGAGGCGGCGTCCGTGAGATGAGTGCGTCGGGCTGCTGATTCACTTCCAGGAGTTCCCTTTGTGCTTCGGATCTTCCTATGGTTCGTCTTTCCCTGCTCGTGACTACTTTGTATGGAATGTGCTGCGCGGTGGCTTTGGGGCAGACCGCTCCGCCACCAACGCCTACCGCTCGGGGGGGCTCGAGTACGCGTGAGCGGCCGATGGCGGCGACGCCGTCGCAATCGGCGGAAGCGCAGAATTCGGCTGTTATCATGACCCAAAACGGAGGTTCGCTTTTGCGCGCCAGCCTGATGGCTGCGCCGGACCCGGCGCGGGCGGGGCTGAAGAACGTTAGCGTCTTCTCCGTGCCCGAGCCGGAGGCGAAGAGCATCAAGAAGCACGACCTGATCACGATCATCATCCGCGAAGAGAGCGAGGTCAGCTCGCAGGGGACGAGTGACCTTAAGCGACAGTCGGATATCGACGCCAAGATCGACAGCTTTTCCCGGATCAATTTGGCAAATTTTGCGCTTCAGCCGGCAGTTGGCGGCGTAGCGCCGGAACTCAAGGCGAGCGGCACGCGCAACTTCAAGGGGGAGGCGACGGTCGACCGCACCGATTCGGTCATCACCCGCCTGACCGGCGAAGTGCTGGACGTCAAACCAAACGGCACCCTGGTCATCCAGGCGCGCAAGAAGATCAAGAACGACGATGAGGAGCAGCTTCTGCTTTGCTCAGGCATTTGCCGCGTCGAGGATCTGACGCCGGACAATACGGTCCTCTCGACTCAGCTCTTCGATCTGGAGTTCACCAAGGTGAACAAGGGGCAGGTGCGAAGCACGACCAAGACTGGTTTCCTCCACAAATTATTGGACTTTGTGAACCCGTTCTGACCGATAACTCTTGGGTTGCTGGTTGTCTGTGGGCGGAGCCCGCTATGCGAAAACTGATTGTTATCTTGTTTTGTCTGCTGGTCGCCAAGCCGGCGCTGGCTGTGAAGATCGCGGATATCACGCGGCTTTCGGGGCAGCGTTCGAACGTGCTGACGGGGTTGGGGCTGGTCTACGGGCTTAAAGGAACGGGCGACGGCGGGGATTTTCTGCCCGCGATCAAACCGCTGGCGGCGATGCTGTCAAAGTATGGCGATCCGGCGACGGTTCGGGAGCTGGCCAACGCACAGAACGTCGCGCTGGTGTCGATAACCGCGTCCTTGCCGCCCGACGGTGTGCGCGACGGCGAGAAGATCGATTGCTATGTGACGAGCCTGGGCGCGGCTGCGAATCTGAAGGGCGGGCGTCTGTTCGTAACGCCGATGCAAGGGCCGATCCCGGGCGGCGGGATTTTTGCGCTGTGCCAGGGGCCGATCGAACTCGAAGACGTCACCACGCCCACCGCCGGCGTCATCAAGGGTGGCTGCGTCATGGAAGCAGACCTGCCGACGACCTACATCGACAAGACCGGCCATATCACGCTGATCCTCGAAGCCCCGGCAGCGAGTTGGACGACGGCGAGCACGATCGCCAAGATCATCAATGATGCGGAGGGGGCCCAGGGGGAGACGCTCGCGGTGGCGGTCGATCCCAAGAACGTGATCGTGACGATTCCATTGATCGAGCGTGCGCGGCCGGACAGTTTTATCAGCCGCATTCAGCGGCTTCCGGTTCCGATCCTCGCCACTGAGGCGCGGGTGCAGATTAATTCCAAAAAGGGTTCGATCGTCATGACCGGTGACGTGGAGATCAGCCCGGTCGTCATCAGTTACAAGGGCCTGACGATCTCAACGATTACCCCCGCGCCGGTGCCCACGCCCCAGCGGCCGGTGATCGGCGAGAAGACGGCAGTGGCAATCGACACGACCGGCACGGGTGGGCCGAAGCTGAATGACCTGGTGGCGATTTTCGACCAGCTCAAGGTGCCGGCTGACGATCGGATCTCGATCATCCAGGAGCTTTACAAGACCGGGAAATTGCACGCGAAGCTCATCGTCGAATGAGTCGACAGATCACCGTGCGTCGGAGACGCTTTGATGAAGATCCCACCCTCCAAAATCGCCGCCACGCTCACTGCAGAGCCGGTGAACCGGCCGAAAGAGGTCGGGGCGCTGAAGCCGCTGGCGGATTCGGACTTCGCCGCTCAGCTCAATGCGATTACGCAAGATAAGCCTTTAGAGGAGTCCCCTGAATCGCACGGGTCGCGAAATGCGCTTCGGCCGCTCACGGCGGCGGACATGATTCACGGCCTGAAGGGACCGTTGCCGGAACTCAAGCCGCTCGACACCGGTAGTGCCGCCCATCCGTCAACGCCGGAACTGCTTCCGCTCGGCGAGGCGCAGTATCAGCACGCCACATCGCGTCCGCCCAAGACCGAACATGACAAGATCCAGGAGACGGCGCGCAAATGGGTGGCGCAGACGTTCTATGGCGCGATGCTCAAGCAGATGCGCGAGAGCCCGTTCTAGTCTGAATTGTTCGCCGGCGGTCGGGGCGGGCAGGCGTTCGCGACGTTGATGGATCAGCACCTGGCGGATCACATGAGCCGCGCGGCGGGTTCTAAGCTCGTCAATGCGATTGCGCGCAAGCTCGAGGCGAAGGCGGGGTACGCGAAGCAACCAGCGTCGCTCTCTCGTCCGGCTGCCAATCCGGTGGGGCCTAACAACATGAGGATGCCGCATGTCGCGACAAGTCTTCGAGCTTGAGACGCTGCTCCAGCAGCTCATAGACGAGCACCAGAAGTTGCTGGTGCACGTCGATAAACACCAAGGCGCCATGCGCGCATTCGACTTGAAGACGATGGACGATTGCGCCCGCCTTCAGGAGGCCGCGCGAAATCGCATCATCTCGATGGAAACCAAACGACGCGCGCTGATCGTCGCCATCGCCCGCGCCCACCGGATGAGCCAGATGCCGACCCTGCCGGACATCGCGGCGATGTATCCGCCGTCGGCGGCGAAGCTGCTGAAACTGCGCGAAGACCTGAAGGCAATTGTCCAGACGGTGCAGAAGCGGACGCACATCGCCGGACGACTGGCCTCGGCGGTCGCCGGACACCTGAACACGGTCGTGAGACTTCTCGCAGGCGCCGTCGAAAAGGCGGGCCTTTACACCAAGCAAGGCGTCCCGCAGGTCTCCAACCGAATTGGCGTGATGGAAGCCGTGGGATAAGCAGTTATGTCGCTCCTGGGAACTTTACAAGTCGGCAAGTCGGCCTTGGCGGTGCAGCAGGCTGCGCTGCAGGTCACGGGCAACAACATTGCCAACGCGGGCAATGCCGACTACACGCGGCAGGTTGCTAATCTTTCGCCCTCACCGGATCAGAAGCTTCAGCCGGGGATGTTCATCGGCACCGGCGTCGATCTCACCGGCATCAAGCGGCAGGTGGATGAGGCGCTCAATGCGCGGGTGCGGTCGTCGGTCGCGGACAATCAGTCAGCGGACACGATGCAGCAGTGGCTGGGGCGGGTTGAAGCGACGTTTAATGAGCTTTCGGATCAGGATCTTTCGACGCAGCTATCCAAGTTCTTCAACTCCTGGTCGGAGCTGGCGAATAAGCCGCAGGACATTGGATTGCGCCAGGTCGTGCTGCAAAATGGCGACGCGCTGGGGGGTAATTTTCAGAACCTGCGCAATCAACTCACCGGTCTGCAGACCGATGTCGATAGCCGATTGACCGGTCTGGCCAGGGACGCCGACCAGCTTGCGGGCCAGATCGCGGACATCAACCAGCAGATCGTGAACGCCGAAGGGGGCGCGGGGGATGCGAACGGCGGCGCCAATGGTTTGCGCGATCGTCGCGATGGGCTTCTTAAGCAGCTTTCCACGCTCGTGGACATCAATACGACGGAGGATAAGGGCGTCGTCAACGTGTACGTCGGTTCTGAGCCGCTGGTCATCGGCACGACCAACCGAGGCGTCGGCTTGAAGGCCACGACCGACGACAAGGGACGCCTCACCACCGAGGTGATCTTCAAGCAGAACAACGGCACGATGAAAGTCACCAGCGGGCAGATTGGCGCGCTGGTCTCGATTCGCAGTGAGATCGGCGACACCGTCGATAATGTCGATAATGTCGCGAAGAACCTGATCTTCGAGCTGAATAAGATCCATGCGTCGGGGCAGGGCCTGGCAGGATTTAGCTCGGTCACGTCCACGTCCAACGTCAACGATCCGACGGTGGCGCTGAATGATCCGACGAGCGGACTGAAGTTCACGCCTAAGAATGGGTCGTTTGTCGTGCACGTGAGGCAAAAGGCGTCGGGGCTGGAAACCAGCACGCTGGTTCAGGTGGATTTGGACGGGTTGAACGGGAATGACACGTCGCTGAATTCGCTTACGGCTTCGATTGATGGGATCAGCGGGATTTCGGCGGTGGTTAACGCGGGGAAGCTGAAGGTGACTGCGGATTCGGCCGACGTGGAAGTTTCGTTCAGCCAGGATTCGAGCGGCACACTGGCGGCTTTGGGCGTCAACAATTTCTTTTCCGGATCGGACGCGCGCGATATCGCCGTCAATGCGACGATAAAGGGGCAACCCTCGCTTCTCGCGGCGGCTAAGAACGGGAATAAGGGGGACAACCAGACGGCGCTGGCGATCGCAGGGCTGGAATCCGCCAAGCTTGGCTCTCTTAACGGGGCGAGCCTGAAGGAGACGTACCAAGGGATCGTCAACGGCATTGCCGTCGACGCCGCGACCGCCAAGAACAATGCGGACGCGACACTTTCGGTGAAGGAAACGCTTGAGTCGCAGCGGGAATCGCTCTCCGGCGTGAGCCTGGATGAAGAGGCGATCAACCTGATGCGCCAGCAGCGCGCCTTCCAAGCCGCGAGCCGGGTGGTGTCGGCGGTGGACGAAATGCTGCGAACCCTTCTCGCAATCACGTAAAACATGTCGATCCTCCCCCTCCAACTCGCGCGCGTATCCAACCTCCTGCGGAGCAACCTCGGCTCGTCCAACATCACGCGCGTCCAGAAGCAACTACTGGACGTCCAGAACCAGCTTTCGACCGGCCAGCGCCTAAACGTCCCCAGCGACGACCCAGGCAATTCAGCGATCGTCCAGCAGCTCCAGAAGTTGCTCGAACAGCGACAGGCTTACTCGGATAATTTGCAGCATGCGCAGTCGCAACTAGGCGAGGTGGATTCATCACTGAGCGACCTGACGGACCTGCTCAATCAGGCGCAGCAGATTGCTTCGGCTAATGTCGGGTCGGACGTCACGCCTGATCAGCGAAGTGGCGCGGCGGCGGTGATCAAATCGCTCCAGAGCCAGGCGCTTAGCGTGGGTAACAAGCAGTTCGAAGGGGTCTTTCTGTATGCTGGGGATCGATCGACGGCTGCGCCGTTCGTGGAGGACGTGGGGGGCGTCAAGTTCGTGGGGGATTCCAACGTCCTAGGGAATCAATACGACGAAAATACCAAGTTGCCGTTCATGGTCGATGGGGCCGCTGTCTTTGGGGCGCTTTCGAGTCGGATGAAGGGGGCGGTGGATCTCTCGCCGCAGCTCACGTTGAGCACGCGGCTGAGTGATCTCAAAGGCGCGGGGAATACTGGAGTGCACCTTGGCTCCATCTTGGTCGGCAATGGAGGGACGACGAAGGTGGTTGACCTGTCTGGGGCAGACACGATCGGTGACGTGCAGAATGCGATCAATGCGGCGGGGGTTGGCGGAATTACGGCTGGCGTCGCTCCTGATGGCAACAGTTTCATTCTAAACGCCACGGGCACGGACAATATCACCGTGGCCGAAGTAGGGGGCGGGACAACCGCTTCGGACCTTGGCATCCTTCAGACCAATCCGCTGGGCGCGGGAACGGCCGTCGATGGGGCGAATGTCGGCGCGAAAGTTACCAATCTGACGAAGCTCGCTGATCTTAAGGGGGGGCTCGGGATCGATCAGACTGGGCTGATCCTTACTAACGGGCTGACGACCGCCACCGTCGATCTCTCTACCGCTGTTACTGTCGAAGATCTGCTCAATGCGGTGAACGGTTCGAAGACCGGTGTGCAGGCGTCGATCAATGACGCCGGCAACGGGATTGACCTGGTGAATCCCACGCAGGGTGTAGCCCTGACGATCGCGGAGAACGGCGGCACGACGGCTGGCGACATCGGCATCCGCAGCCTGGCGCCCTCGACGCCCCTCAGCGAGCTCAATGGCGGCAGGGGGGTCAGCACGTCCAGCGGGACTGAGCTGCAGGTCAATCGCCGCGATGGAACAAGCTTTCAGGTGGAGATCGGCTCGGCGCAGACGATTCAGGATGTCATTGACGCGATCAATACCGCGGACGCAGGTGGGGGCGTTACGGCTTCCTTCGCCACCAGCGGCAACGGGATCGTTCTTAACGACGCCACCTCCGGCCCGGGACAGCTCGCCGTCTCCTCGCTTAACTTCTCCTCGGCCGCCAAAGACCTTGGCCTCGACCAAGCGGCGGTCGGCGCGACGCTCACCGCTAAGGACACGAATGGCATCGAAGTGCCTGGCGTCTTCGGTAATTTGCAGAAGCTGCGCACCGCGCTGGAATCCAACGACCAGGCCGGCATTACCGCCGCGGCAACGGGGCTTAAGGAAGACTACGATCGAATTGTGCGCGTCCGCGGCGAAACCGGCGCGAGGGTGCAGGAGCTGGAATCGCGCCAGAGCAGCCTGACCGACGAGAATATCTCGACCAAGAGCCTGCTCTCGAATTTGAAGGACACCGATTTCACCGACGCGATTAGCCGGTTTCAGACGCTGCAAACTGCATTGCAGGCCACGATGGCGACGACGGCGAAGGTGCTGAACCTCTCGCTCATGGACTTCCTGGCTTGAGTTGTGGCACGGCACTTGCACATGAGTTATAGGATGTCGATTGTGATTGTAGTAAACGCGATCAACACTCAAGTCGCGCGGAAAAATCTGCCGCAAGGCGCAGATCCGGCGCGACGCGAAAACCGGGACCGAACAACGCGCTGGACGCGCGCGGTCAACGGCAGCGAACCGGCGAGAGGACTCGCCGGTCGCGGGGGCGGAGCCCCTGTCAGGATCGTGACCCAACGCGTCGGCTGAGCCGGCGCCCAACGGTCGTCATGGAAGGATTGCGGCGGGATGCGGACGATGCGTGTCGTTCGCCAACCGCGAAGGCCGAGCCTTCGCCGGACCGCCGCAAGGTGTATCCGCACCGCGCCCACGTCGTGGGCGTGCGGTGTGCGGAGAGAAATGGAGTTCGCATGGAGATTGTGACCACGCGTTTCGGAACGCTCAACGTCGATGACGAACGCGTCATTGACTTCCCCAAGGGTCTGCTCGGGTTCCCCGAACGCACCCGCTACGCCCTGATCCAGACCGGAGAGGAGAATTACTTCTTCTGGCTCCAGTGCGTCGACGAGCCCAGCCTCGCCTTCGTCGTGACCGACCCCAGTATCTTCTTCAAGGAGTACGAGGTGCCGATCAAGGACGAGACGCAGGCCGAGCTTGCCCTCACCGACCTCAACTTTGCCCAGGTGTTCGTCATCTGCAACAAGGTTGAGGACTGGCTGACGGGCAACCTGCTGGGCCCGATCGTCGTAAACGCCCAGAACCGGACCGGACAACAGGTAGTGCTGACCGACAAGAAGTGGACGACCCGCCAGCCGCTCATGCGCCTCCAGGCGCAGGTGCCCCTGGCCAAGTCGGCTTAACATGCCGACCCGCCTGCCGCTAACCAGGGCGGTGGGATAAGCCTCACAACCCATACACTCCCAAGCGTTTCCAGTCAGTCCGCTTCATACAACAAGATCTGGCGCATACGGGTTCGCGCTTCGGGCTATAATGAGCAAGTAATGCTCAGCCCGCACGCCGCGCGGCATGGACGTCGCGTGACCCGGACGTGGGCACTGAATCGTGATTCAGGCCCCTTTGCCCAGGAAGGAGCCAACAATGTTGGTACTGTCCCGTCAGAAGGACGAGACGATCATTATCGGCGACGACATCGAAATCACCGTCGTCGACATCCGTGGCGACAAGGTGAGACTCGGCGTCTCCGCCCCGAAATCGATCAGCGTCCACCGAAAAGAAGTCTATGACGCCATCCGGCGCGAAAATCGAGAGGCCGCACAGGTCAAGCCTGAAGACCTCTCCGGACTTGGTAAGACCAAGCCGAACCTGAACAACCCCAATCCAGGTCCACAAGGACCGGAGAAGAAGTAATCGTGTGATTGTCGATCGGTCATTGCGAATTGCCGGTTGAAAGGCCTGACCCGCCGTTTGTTTCAATCCGCAATCCGCAATCGCGACCGTCGGCAATCAGGATGTTTCGTTTATCGCCGCCTCCGGGCTCCAGGGACGGAGCCCAAGTCAAAACCCGAAGCCCGTCCACTTTGTAAGCGGCTTCGGCTTGCCATCACCAATCATGGAGGATTGCTATGGCCCGCATCAATACTAACGTCGCGTCTCTGACCGCCCAGCGGGGGCTCGCGAGAAGTCAAAAGGCTCTCGGAGAGACGCTGCAGCGCTTGTCCACCGGCTTGCGGATCAACCGCGGCGCCGACGACCCCGCAGGACTCATCGCCAGCGAAGGTCTGCGCTCGGAGATCTCGGGCATTCACCAGGCGATCGACAACTCGTCGCGCGCCTCCAACGTCATCGCGACGGCGGAAGGCTCGCTGCAGGAGGTCGCCTCGCTCCTGCTCAACATCAAGAGCCTGGTCGTGCAAGCCGCCAACACCGGGGCACTGTCGCCTGACGAGATCCGCGCCAACCAGATCCAGGTTGACTCGGCGGTCGAGTCGATCACCCGGATCTCCGACACGACGACGTTTGCCGGGCTGCACCTGATCAACGGCAGCCTCGACTACATCACGTCGGGCGTCGATACCACCGTGGTCAACGCGCTGCACGTTCAGCAGGCGAACTTCGGAACCAACGTCAACATCCCCGTCCAGATCAACGTCATCACCAGCGGGCAGACCGCCGAGCTCCAGTTCCGCGCCAGCTCGGTCACCAGCACGGTCACGCTCGAGGTGACCGGCAACGATGGCACGACCGCGCTAACGTTCGTCAGCGGCACCCAGGCGTCGGCCATCGCTTACGCGGTCAACCGCATTACCGATTCGACCGGCGTCGAGGCGACGCTGATCAACCCTGCCAATTCCACCTCCGGCATCGTCTTCAAGTCGCACGCCTACGGCAGCCGGCAGTTCGTCTCGGTGCAGGCGCAGACCGGATCGTTCACCGCCACCGACAACCAGGGCAACACCCGCCAGCGCGTCGTCGGCCGCGACGCCGTCGCCACCGTCAACGGCGCACTCACCGTCGGCGACGGACTTGCCCTCAAGGCCAACACGACCGGCCTCGACATCGAGCTCAACATCGACCCGACATTCGGAGCCGGACAGACCGCCTTCGCCATCACCGGCGGTGGCGCGCTCTTCCAACTCGGCGCGCAGGTCGTCAGCAATCAGCAGGTCAACGTCGGCATCCAGTCCGTCGCTGCCTCCAAACTTGGGGACAACGACATCGGCTTCCTTAATAGCATCGTGACCGGCGGCAGTGCCTCGTTGGTCAGCGGCAATGATCGCGCCGCCAGCCTCATCATCGAGCGCGCGATCAAGCAGGTCGCCATCCTCCGCGGTCGATTGGGCGCGTTCGAGAAGAACACGCTGCAGACCAACGTCAACTCGCTGGGCGTCGCCTTGGAGAACGTGACGTCGGCGGAGTCATCGATCCGCGATGCGGACTTCGCCACCGAGACCGCGGCCCTCACTCGTGCCCAGGTTCTTACGCAGGCCGGCACGTCCGTCCTCGCCACCGCCAATTCCACCCCCCAAAGCGTCCTCACGCTCCTCCGATAAGGATAATTCGCAACTAATCACTCGCGGGACACGACGCTTTAGCGTCGTGTCCCGTTTCTCGTTGGCCCGATAACGCGCGCGCCGATTTAGTTTGCGGATCTTTGCAAGGCTCCTGAAAAATTTTATTTTGCCCACCTTCGCGCTCTCCCGCCGTCCTCGTCTGATAAAACCCGCGGCGTTTGACAGTCGGCATTGAACCGCCATTTTCACGTCGCTGCGCGGGTTGGATTACACCACTCAGGCAAAATTTGCCGCCCACGCGCATCTAAAGTCACCCCAAAACCTCCGTCGATACCTTTCCAAGCGAATAGCGCCGGCTCGTGATGCGGCGCACGCGGACTTGTGAGAGAGGAGGTTGGTCTGAATGACACGATAGGGTGCTCCGGGACGGCATAACTGCCCCACCCCTGACACTCACCGGGCTTGCAGGAAGGTTATACGTCCCTGACTTTCCAGCGATCGAGAAGTGCCACGCACGACTCAACAGCCTTTCAAGGGATTGAAGGGCGCGACGCGGACCGCAGATCCGCTGCAGCGCATCAAACTAACGGGCGGCATACCGCCGCCCCCTTATAGTCACGGAGAGACATCTACCATGAGCAGAATTAACACCAATGTCAGCTCCCTCATTGCTCAGCGGGTATTCCGCAAGAACAGTGAGACGCTGAACACGAGCCTTCAACGGCTCAGCACGGGCCTCAAGATCAACACGGGTGCGGACAACCCCGCCGGCCTCATCGCCAGCGAAAACCTCCGCGCCGAAAAGACCGGCATCAGCACGGCCATCGACAACGCCCAGCGGGCGAGCAACATCATCGGCACCGCCGAGGGTGGTTTGAATGAAATCAGCTCGCTGCTGAACGAAGTTCAGGGCCTGGTCGGTTCCACGGCCAACTCGGGTGGTCTGAGCCTGGAAGAAAAACAGGCGAACCAGCTCCAGGTCGACTCGATCCTGGGCACGATCAACCGCATCGCCGCCGCCACCAGCTTCCAAGGTAAGAAGCTGTTGAACGGCAACCTCGACTACACGACGTCGAGCGTCACCTCGACCTCGATTGACAACCTGCACGTGAACGCCGCCCGCCTCGCGGATGGCGCCACCACCAGCGTTGTGGTTCAGGTCGTGACCTCGGCGACGACGGCCAAGGTCGGTTACACCGGCGGCGCAGTTGCCGGCGGCACCGCCACCATCGAAGTCGCGGGTAACGCGGGCGCCGAGCAGCTCTCGTTCGCCTCGGGCACGAGCGTCAGCTCGATCGTGACCGCCGTCAACGCCGTCAAGGCCGCGACCGGCGTCAGCGCGACCGTCTCGGGCACCGACATTCGCTTTGAGTCCACCGAGTTTGGCGCGTCGCACTTCGCGTCGGTCAAGGCGGTCTCGGGCAACTTCACGATCGCGATCCCCAAGGCCAGCGGCACCGACGCCGCCGTGACCGTCAATGGCGCTTCGGCGCAGACCGACGGAACGCACATCAGCTTCCGCAACTCCAACCTCGACGTCGATTTTGATCTCGACGCGAGCTTCAACCATCCCGGCACCACCACCTTCGGCATCACCGGCGGTGGCGCGACGTTCGCCCTGGGCTCAAAGGTTACCGAAGGCGACAAGGCGTCGATCGGCGTGGCGTCGGTTTCGACCGGCTCACTCGGCGACACCACCGCCGGATTCCTCAGCTCGCTGGGCTCGGGTGGCGCTAACTCCCTGACCAGTGACAACCTCGTCACCGCTCAGAAGATCGTCGATAAGGCGATCAAGCAGGTCGCGACCCTTCGCGGCCGGTTGGGTGCCTTTACGAAGTTCCAGATCGGCAGCACGATTAACTCGCTGGGCGTCGCCTACGAGAACGCGTCGGCCGCCGAAAGCGCGATCCGCGACACCGACTTCGCGGAAGAGACCTCCAAGCTTACGCGGAGTCAGATCCTGCAGCAGGCGTCCACGACGGTATTGACCCAGGCCAACTCGGCCCCTCAATCCGCGTTGGCCCTCCTGCGAGGCTAACGCGTATGAGGCTCGTTCGGGATTGACGTAAGAAGCCCGAACCGTCAGGGTTGGTCAGTATGCACCCTGTCGTTCCGATCTCACAAGTCCACCACCCCCGGCCACCGAGGCCGGGGGTGGCCTTTTTTAGAAACCCTTTTAGCCGCCGGGCTTGCCCCGTGCGCGCCTGTGCATCGCGCACCGTCAGGGCAC
>JAQGHM010000358.1 GCA_028291615.1 Phycisphaerales bacterium
GGAAATCGCGAGATCAGCCAGCGGTCCCCTACTCGGCGCATCACCACATCGAAGCGCTCGTCCTGGGCGCGTTCGAATTTCGTCCGCACTTTGGCGGCGGCGATGGCCGAGCCACCTTCGCTACCGAAGCTGGGGGAGACGCCGTTCCACTCCATCGACTGCACGCGGCCTAGTGGGGTGGGAGACTGCGCTGACTTCCAGACGCTTTCGAATTGAGGGAATTTCACGCGGTTCTGGAAGTCGTCATCGTGCAGGGCGTAGGCTTCTTTGTATTTTCCGTCGTGCAGATACTGGCCCACCTGCGCGAGCGTGGCGGCGATCTTGTTTTCGTCCCCTTTGACGGCGGCGATCGCCATGGCTTCTTTCGTGATCGCGCCACCGCCGAGCAGGATGCAAAGCAGCAGGCCGGTGATCGCCAGGATCTTGCCCGCCTGGGTACCGCTGCTCTCATTGATCTGCCGGATCGCGACGATCGCGAAGATCACGCCGACCAACGGGATCACGAGCAGCAGGGAAGCGAAGAACGACAAGACGCTGGCAACGCCCAGGAGGGCGGCGATGATCGCGGTGTGGTTAACGGCGACGTAACCGAGGTTGGTTACGCCGGCCGTCGTCGACATCTTATGGAGTTCCGCCAGGTGGGCGCTGGCAATGGAGGCGGCGGTGGAGTCGGCTGGCGGCGGCGGGGTGGTTTGGGCGACGTCGGGCATGGTTCACATCGGGGTTCAAGGGAAAGCAGCGCGATAACCGATCTTGCCGGTTGGACGATCACGCGCGCGGCGCGGAACTATCGTGCGTGCCTCGCCGCGTGCGCCACTCGAAAGTAAACACCCCATGAACAAACGTCAACTGATCGATGGGATTCGCCAACTCAACCAGACGGCCCAGCCTGACTTCCTCGCCCAGTTCGACGACGAGGCTTTGCAGCAATACCTTCGGCACCTCGAGAACGCCCAGGAAAAGCGGCTGAAGGTCGCTGGCTGGGTGAAGTCGCTGCCGCGGCCTAAATTTCGCCTGGTTTCCTAAGCAGCCAATCGGTCATCAAAGCAAAACGGACCCGTCGCACGCTCCAGGAGAACGCGACGGGTCCGTTTCATTGAATCGTTAGCAACGAGGAGTTACCGCAAGTTCCAGACGGTGGAGTGGCTCGCCGGCCGGAGCATCAACTCGTAATCGATGTCGTCGATCATCTGTTTATTCTCGTAATCCCAGGTGCGCAGGGTGCGGGCGAGATTCTCGCCGCCCGTGTACGCGGGGGATGCACAGCCGCCGATTCCAAACGCGCCCCCCGCCAGCAATAGCAGACACGCAAGCTTCCTCATGACCTGGCCTTCCTGTTGAAAATCCACCGGTGTCGATCGTACGCCGTTGCGAGAATGTAACATTGGGGGAGTTTTATTGTCAAAGCGGAGTTTAGTCTTCGACAGGCTAACGAGTTGGGAGGGGAAGCAGCGCCCGCAGGGCCTGGCGCCATTCGACATAGAAATACGGCACCGCCAACGACTCGTGTAAGCGCTTCAAACGGGCGTGAAACGCTTCGTATGCGTCCTGCTGCCATTGGGTGCTGGTCGCGTCGCAGAAATAAATCCGGCAGCCGAACGGCCGAATCGCGTGCACGCCGCACAATTTGGCCACTTGGAATGGGCAGCCCGTTCCATCCCAGCTTGCCATCGACTTTGTCAACGTCGCGGACGGGGGCATGTTCTCGAACCCATTCAAAAAAGCTGCTAGTTCGAGGGTCGTCACGTATAGCCGGTGTCCGTACTCTTCGAACCGGCAACAGCGCCCAGAGATGACGCAGAGCGGCCGCCGCGCTTCCACCTCTGCAGCCAGTTCACGGTAGATCCCTTCCACCGCAGCGCGCGCCTCCACCCGTCCGGCCGCCGCGCGGACGGCATCCTGCAGTTCGTTCATCGGGTTAGTTTCGCTTTCGGGCATTTGCCATCGATTCTCCCCACCTGCTCCTAGTTAGCAACCATTATCAAAATCCCGACTTTGTCCTTGACGGCGCTCATAACGATTACTAATTTAGCGAACGCTCACTAACTAAACGCCGCGATCCCGGGCCACCGGGCAAACCACATCTCACAGGAGCTCCGCATGTCACACTTCTCGAACCGGTTCGAAAACCTCGAACCTCGCACGCTTCTCTCCGCTGTCAAGGACGTCACCGTGATGTCCCAGAACCTTTATTTCGGCGCCGACCTGACGCCCGCCATACAAGCGCTGGCAAGCGGCGACGGCGCTGCCATCGTCGGGGCGGTGTCGGCGACTTATGCCAAGGTCGTCGCAACCAATTTCCCCGAGCGCGCCAAGGCGATCGCTAATGAGGTTGCCGCCGCCGGCCCCGATCTCATCGGCCTGCAAGAAGCCGCCCTCTGGCGCACGGGCCCGGCGGACAGTCTTATCGGCGGACACGCCCCGGCGACTAACGTTCAGTATGACTTCGTCCAAATTCTCGTCGACGCCCTTGCCGCCCATGGCCTGCACTACGCGCCCGTCGTCATCTCCGAGAACTTCGACGCCGAAGCCCCGGGATTTACGAGTGCCGGCTTGCAGGACATTCGCATTACCGATCGGGAGGCAATCCTCGCCCGCACGGATCTGAAGACGTCCGAGCTGAAGCTGTCCGACCCGCTCGCTGGACATTTCGCCTTTAACGCCGTGCTGCCGCTTCCGAGCGGTCCCTTTACCATCCAGCGTGGTTACGCCCAGGTGGATGCCAAGGTGCGCGGCAAATCGTTCCGCTTCATTTCAGCCCATCTCGATTCCGACTTCGAGCCCGTCCGCCAGGTGCAGGCCGGCGAGTTGCTCGCCGGTCCCGCCCAGACCAACCTCCCTGTTGTTCTCCTGGGCGACTTCAATGCTCCCGCCGACGGCACCAGCCCCACGTATACCGGTCTCGTCGCGGCGGGCTTGACCGACTCCTGGACCGCCACCCATGCCGGCGCGAACGGTTTTACCTGGGGGCAGAATGAGTTGCTTAATAATCCGGTTTCGACCGCTGACCAACGCATCGATTTCGTATTCACGCGCGGCGGCATCTCGCCGTTATCAATGGACATCGTCGGTGACACCGTCGCCGACAAAACGCCCTCCGGCCTCTGGCCTTCCGACCACGCGGGCCTGGTCGCTACCCTGGTCCTCTCAAATAAACCGGTGACGCCGGCCCCATTCTGTGCAGTCTCGATCACGCGCCACGACCACACCCTGGCCGACCTGCTCGCTTGAACTGCCAAAGCGGCAAATCCATCCGCGTCATCACCCACGGAACCTGGTTCCGTGGGTTTTTCAATGTTCCCATCCCGCCCCTACAATCCGCCGGCAAAGCGCGTACACTTGAAGACAGCATGACCCCGCACGCCAAACGAAAGCTCATCCACTATTGGCGCCGGCAAATCCGGCCCATCCTGGTCCTCATCCTCGTCTTCACGGCGTTCCGCTCGACCGTGGCGGATTGGAATGACGTGCCCAGCGGTTCAATGCACCCCACGATCTTCACGGGCGACCGGATCTTCGTGAATAAGCTGGCATACGGGCTCAAAGTACCCTTTACCACCTTGCATCTGGCGAAGTGGTCAGGCCCGCAGCCTGGTGAGATCGCGGTCTTTTACTCCCCCACGACTGGCATCCGCCTGGTGAAGCGCGTCGTCGCCATCCCGGGGCAGACGATCGAAGTACGCGACAACCGATTGATCATTGACGGCAAGCCCCTGGCTTATACCGCTGCCGATCCAAACTACCCGGTCACAAAGGACCTTGAGCGGTATCATTCCTTCGCCACGGAAATGCTCGGCGACCATCCGCACATCGTCACCTTTGACAACAACGCGCCCAGAAATTCTAACACGCTTCAAGACGGCGGCCGCGTCATCCCTCGCGACGGGCTCAAGCTGAGGAAGAAAGGCGAAGATCTCGGCGATGGCCGGGGCTCCGCGGCGGACGATGAATATTTCATGATGGGTGACAACCGTGACAACAGCGGCGACTCCCGCGCGTTCGGCCCGGTGCCCCGCGGGCTAATCCTGGGCCGTGCCAATCGCATTATCTTCTCCCTCGATTACGACGACCACTTAATCCCTCGCAAGAGCCGGTTCTTCCACGCTCTGCACTGACCGCCGCCCGCTTGCAAATCGCCTCCCCCTCACCACAATACCCGCGGCCCCGGATTCCTTGTATTTCACTGCCTGCCGCCCACTGTCTACAGCCTACTCTCCCATGAAAAAGCTCCTCGTCGCCAACCGCTCCGAAATCGCCATCCGCGTCTTCCGCGCCGCCACCGAATTGGGCCTGACCACCGTCGCGGTCTACACGTACGAGGACCGCTTCTCGCTCCACCGATTCAAGGCTGACGAATCTTATTTGATCGGCCCCGACGAGGGCGGCGAACCCGTCAAAGGGTATCTCAACATCGACGCGCTGATCGCGATCGCCAAGGACGTCGGAGCCGACGCCATCCATCCCGGCTACGGCTTCCTCGCTGAAAACGCCAACCTTGCCCGTGCCTGCGTCGACAACGGCATCGTGTTCGTCGGCCCCACCGCTGACTTGCTCGAAACTTTCGGGGACAAGACCGCCGCCAAAAAACTCGCGGTCAAGACCAATGTGCCGACCGTCCCCGGCACCGAAGACGCGCTCTCCGAGCCCAAGGCGGTCAAGGCGGCTGCGGTGAAAATCGGGTTCCCCGTTATTATCAAGGCCAGCTTCGGTGGCGGCGGGCGCGGCATGCGCGTCGTCAAAAATGCCGACGAACTCCAGGGCAAGCTCGAAGAAGCGCAGCGCGAGGCCGGCGCGGCCTTCGGGCGCTCCGAGGTGTTCGTCGAAAAATACATCGCCCGCGCCAAGCACATCGAAGTTCAGATCCTCGGCGACCAGCACGGCAACCTCGTCCACCTCTGGGAGCGCGATTGCTCGGTGCAACGCCGGCATCAGAAGGTCGTCGAAGTCGCACCGGCCTGGAACCTTTCGCCAAGCCTCCGCCAGCGGATCTGCGAAGCCGCCGTCCGCCTCTGTGAGGGCGCAGGTTACCGCAATGCAGGCACGGTTGAGTTCCTGGTCGACGTGGACGCCGACGAATTCTATTTCATCGAGGTCAACCCGCGCATCCAGGTCGAGCACACGGTCACCGAGGTCGTCACCGGCATCGACATCGTCAAAAGCCAGATCCTCATCGCCCAGGGCCACAAGCTGCACGAGGCGCCCCTGGCCATCCCCGCGCAGGACAAGATCCAGTGCAACGGCGTCGCCATCCAGGCCCGCATCACCACCGAAGACGCCGAGAACAACTTCATCCCCGATTACGGTCGCATTACCAATTATCGATCGGCTGGCGGGTTCGCGGTGCGTCTCGACGGGGGTAACGGTTTCGGTGGCGCGGTCATCACCCCTTACTTCGACTCGCTGCTCGTCAAGATCACCACCTGGGGTTCGGATCATCACGAATCGATCCGCCGCATGGATCGCTCGCTTCGCGAGTTCCGCATTCGCGGCGTGAAGACCAATATCCCGTTCCTCGAAAACCTGATCAACCACAAGACATTCGTCTCCGGCGGCGCAACGACTACATTCATCGACAAATCCCCCGAGCTCTTCCGTTTCAAGCCCCGCCGCGATCGCGCCACCAAGCTGCTCACCTACCTCGGCGACGTGATCATCAACGGCCGCCCGGAGGTCAAAGGCAAGTTAAACCCGAAGAAAGAACTCCCGGAGCCCGCCATCCCCGCCTACCCCAAGGGGACGACGCCCCCGCCCGGCACACGCAACAAGCTGCTCGAGTTGGGCCCTGAAAAATTCGCCCAATGGGTGACCAAGCAAAAGCGGATGTTCTTCACCGACACGACGATGCGGGATGCGCACCAGTCGCTCCTCGCCACCCGCGTCCGCACCTACGACCTGCTCCAGATTGCCGAGCCGGTCAGCCACCTCATGCCCCAGCTCTTCAGCCTTGAGATGTGGGGCGGCGCAACCTTCGACACCGCCATGCGCTTCCTCAACGAGGACCCCTGGCAGCGCCTCGCGCAGCTCCGCACCAAGATCCCCAACATCCTCTTCCAGATGCTGCTCCGCGCTTCGAGCGTGGTCGGCTACACGAATTATCCCGATAACGTCGTCACCGAATTCATCAAGCGATCCGCCGCCCACGGCATGGACATCTTTCGCATCTTCGACGCGCTCAACAGCGTCGAGAATATGAAGGTCGCGATGGACGCGGTTCGCAACGAGACCTCCGCGATCTGCGAAGCCGCCATCTGCTACACCGGCGACATCCTCGACCCCAAGCGCACTAAGTACTCGCTCGACTACTACGTGAAGATGGCCAAGGAGCTGGTCAAGATGGGCGCGCACATCCTGGCCATTAAGGACATGGCCGGACTCTGCAAACCTTACGCCGCCTTCACGCTGGTCAAAGCGCTGCGCCAGGAGATCGACGTTCCCATCCACTTCCACACCCACGACACCAGCGGCATCAATTCCGGCTCGATCCTCCGCGCCCACGACGCGGGCGTGAACATTGCCGACGCGGCGCTGGCTTCGATGTCCGGCATGACGAGCCAGCCGTGCCTTAACTCACTCGTCGCCGCCCTCAAAAATACCCCGCGCGATTCCGGCCTCGACACCACCGCCCTCCAGCACCTCTCCGACTACTGGGCCGCCGTCCGCGAGCAGTACTACCCCTTCGAAGAAGACGTCAAAGCCCCCGCCGCCGACGTCTACCACCACGAAATGCCAGGCGGCCAATACACCAACCTCAAGCAGCAAGCGAAGTCGATGCACCTGGAGCATCGCTGGAACGAGATCGCCGACACCTACGCCACCGTCAACCAGCTCTTCGGCGACATCGTCAAGGTCACGCCTTCGTCCAAGGTGGTCGGCGACATGGCGATCTTCATGGTCACCAATGGCCTTTCCGCCATGGACGTCCTCGCGCCGGATAAAAAGCTAAGCTTCCCCAAGAGCGTGGTCGGCATGATGCAGGGTGAGATCGGCTTCCCCGAAGGCGGCTTCCCCAAGGTGCTTCAGAAGATCATCCTCGACTCCGCAGGCGTCAAACCGATCAAGGGCCGCCCCGGCGCGACGCTCCCCAAGGCCAACTTTGCGGCTACGAAAAAGGAACTCGCCGCCAAGACGCAGAGTGACCCGACCGATGAGGACATCCTCTCTTATCTTCTCTATCCGCAGGTATATCTCGATTACGAGAAGCACTGCGCCGCGTACGACAACACCGCCGTCCTCCCCACGCCCGCATTTTTCTATGGCCTCGAGCCCGGCCAGGAGATCACCGTCGAGATCGAGCCCGGCAAGCTCCTCATCATTCGCTACCTCACCACCAGCGAACCGCGCGACGACGGCACCCGCACCGTCTTCTTCGAGCTCAACGGCCAGCCCCGCGAGGTCGTCATCGCCGACCGCTCGCTCGAAGCCAGCCTCCACAAACACCCCAAGGCCGACCCCGAAGACCCCGACCACATCGCGGCCCCAATGCCGGGCAAGGTCTCAACGGTAGCCGTCAAAAAAGGCGAAGCCGTCAAAGCCGGCCAGCGCCTGTTAAGCATCGAAGCGATGAAAATGGAGACCGCCGTGTATTGCCCGAGGGACGCCAAGGTCGCCGACGTGTTGGTAAAACCGGGCTCCATCGTCGCCGCGCAGGATTTGCTGCTGTCGCTCGAAGGCTAATGCTTGAATGAATGGGTGGGCTTTCGCCTTTGTCATCCCCCAACGCGTTTAACCTCGATCAGCTCCGCCAAGGTCTAAAACCCTTCCGCCTCCACTTCTTCCCGCGCCTCCGCTCCACCAACGACCACGCCGCCCTCCTCCGAAAGCGCGGCGATCTCTTCGCCCCCGCCGTTGTCGTCGCCGCGCGCCAGATCGCCGGCCGCGGCCGCGGCGCAAATACATGGTTCAGCGCCCCAGGCTCCCTCACCGTCACGTTCGTCCTCCCCGCCGATGAGACCCTCGCCCCCCACCATCTTCCCCTGGCCGCCGGCTTGGCCGTCCGCAACGCCGCCGCCGAAATATCGCAAAACAACCAAATCCAACTAAAATGGCCGAATGACGTTGTCTTCCACTCGGCAATTCGCAATCGGCAAACGCCAATGCAGAAACTTGCCGGGCTCCTCTGCGAACGCCTCGACAACGTCGATCTCATCGGCATCGGCCTGAACGTCAATCGCCCCCCGCGTGCACTCCCTTCGAACCTTCGCGACAGAATTGTTTACCTCAACCAAATCTCGCAATCGGGAGTTCTGGATTTGACTAAGGTCCTCACCACTCTCGCGCGCCACCTCCACACCACGTTGATCCGTCGATCCGAGACCCCCTTCCCCACCCTCCTTCGCGAATACGACGCCCACCATGCCCTTGTCGGCCGCTCGGTCACCGTGATTTCACCCAACGAACCCCCCGTCACCGGAAAATGTTTTGGCCTCGACGACACCGGCCGCCTGCTTCTCCGCAACCGCAAACGCATCCACCGCATCATCGCGGGACACGTCGAATTGACGCGCTGAACTTCTGAAAATCCTGACCTGTTTTCCTGCTTTGCATCCGCTGTCGAATTGTCGCGTCTTGCTCGGACACTCCGTCACATCCCCTACGCCCATCGCCAATTAACGTCACGGTCGTTAAAGCCGTTAACCCCCACACCCGATCGTGCTTTTAGACGTTGCGGCGAGTGAGCGCCCCGTCCTAGGCTCGATGTTGGTGATGTGATGCTTAATAACACTTTTACACGGTTCGTTGCGTTTCCACTGGTCGCATTTCCGCTGCTTTTCGCGGCCTCTGGTTGCAGCATTCCCGTCGTCAACCCCGGCAATATGGACGCGGTCCAACCCCTCTCCAAGGCGCCGCGCGCCGGCAACGTCTACCTCGTCCGCGGTTGGCTGGGCGTCTTCTCTACCGGCATCGATACGCTCGGCGACAAACTCAAAGCCGTGGGCGTGCAGGATGCCGTCTACCAGGAAGCCCAGTGGCGAGCCCTCGCCGCCGCCATCATCGAAAAATACAAGGGCGTGAAAGACCCCGAGCCGCTGATCCTGGTTGGCCACTCCTACGGCGCCGACGACATCGTCTCGATCGCCCGCGAGCTCGATAAGGAAAAACTTCCCGTCGATCTGCTTGTGACCATCGACGCCACCACGCCGCCGCTGGTCCCCGCCAACGTGCGCCGCTGCTACAACCTCTACCAGACCGGCGCCCTGGACGCCCTCCCGTTCATTCGCGGCATCCCGCTCAAGGCTGACCCGGACTTCAAGGGCAAGCTCGACAACGTCAACATCCGCGTCGATCGCACCGATCTCCTCGACGGCGACGTCAATCACTTCAACATCGAGAAGAAGGACAAGATCCACCAGGAAGCGATCAAGCAGATCCTCGCCATCTGCCCGCCGCGCTCGCAGTGGTCGGCAGCCCATCGATCCAACTTGCCGATCATGGCCTCCCACACCCAGGCCCCCCTCCCCCGCGCCGCCGGCGGCGCTGCCACCCGACCCACCGCGTCCGCCGGCGAAAAATACCTTTCGATCAACCCCTGATTTCGATGCATCCCATTTGACATCCACCCGAAGTCTCCCGAAAACACGCGCGTGCACAATCTGCCCGCGCTCATCATCGGCTGCATCATGGCCTTCTACTGGGCCCGCGTCCTCCGCCTGGCGTTGAAGGAAAAGCGCCGCACCGGCCGCGCCGCCAACCTCCTTCCTCCCGAACCCTTGGGACGTGCCCTGCGGCTGATCTGGTTCCCCGCAATCTTCCTTTGGATCATCCTCCCGCTGGCCGCTGGAATTCTTCAGCTTCCCTGGGTTTTCCAACCACTCTACACCTCCGCCGTCCTAGCCTGGTCGGCTCTTGCCGTCGCCATCGTCGCCTTCATTGCCACCCTGATCTGCTGGAAAAAGATGGGCAAATCATGGCGAATGGGCATCAACCCCGACGACAAGACCCAGCTCGTCATCAGCGGTCCCTACGCCTACCTCCGCCACCCCATCTACGCCCTCTCGTCCCTCCTGATGATCTGCACCATGCTGATCCTTCCGTCGCCGGCGATGCTCGTCGTCGGCTTCATTCACCTTTTCCTCCTGCAATGGGAAGCCCGCCGCGAGGAAAAATATCTCACCGCCCTCCACGGCCCTACCTACGCCGATTACGCCGCCAAGACCGGTCGCTTCGTCCCGAGATTTTGAACCCATGGACGGCCCCCCCGCTCCGCTCAACCTCTTCCAGCGCCTGATCTGCCAGTGGGACAAACTCCACCCCTATAACGCCGCCCAGATCCTCCAACTCGCCGGTCCCGCCGATATCGCCGCGCTTGAGGCGGCATGGCAGGACACCCACCGCATCCTCTTCCCCAAGTACACACGGATCTCCATCCAATCCGTCGCGGCCAACCAAACTCTCGCCGACTTCATCACCGGCGAAATGAACCGTCCCTTCAACGACCAATCACCCTTCCGTCCCTTCATTCTCGACCACGGCACACACCATTACGCCGGCATCGTCTACCACCACTGGGCCGCGGATTCGGTTTCCATCCGCATGCTGCTTCGCGAATGGTTCTTCCGTCTCCACGCCCCAGATCGCGCCCGCACGACACCCTTCGACCAACCGCGTGGTTCGCGCTTCGGACCCGAACGGGCCAACTGGAGCGTCGGTGACGGGCTTCTCTCCTCGCTCCGCTGGGCCGCGCGAAATCGCCACGTCGCCCGCGTCGACCATCGCGGCTACGACGACTTCAACTGCCGCTTCGCCCTGCACAATTTAAGCCCCGGATTAGTCGCCCCCCTGCTCGCCTACGCCCGCCGGCACGGGGCCACGCTCAACGATCTCTTTCTCGCCGTCACCGCCGAAGTCTGCAAGCAATTCGTCCCCCTTAAGCCCACTGCCCGCCGGCCCGACCTGGGATTGGGAACCATCGTCGACCTCCGCCCCTACTCGCGCGAGAACCTCTCCGACACCTTCGGCCTCTTCCTTGGCTTCACCTCCACCGTCTGCCGACCGGCCGATCTCGCCGAGTTCCCGCGCCTACTCAAATCGATCGCCACCCAGTCGCAATCCGACAAACGGGCCCGCGTCCCTCTCTTCAGCCCGCTGCGAATGCTCGCCGGCTTAGGCGTCGGCAAGATCTACCCGCGCAGGAAGATCATCGAGTTCTACCGAAAGCGCATCCCCCTGGCCGGCGGCATCTCCAACGTCAACCTGAACCGCGCATGGCCGGGCGAATTCCACCCCCACCGCTTGCTCGACTATATCCGAGTCTCCCCCACCGGCCCGATGATGCCCGTCGTCTTCACTCCCACCACACTGGGCGAAAATCTGAACCTCGGCTTCACCTACCGCCCCAGCCTGATCCCCCCCGAGCGCGCCGGTAAAATGGCGCGCCACTTCATCCACCGCCTAAACTCCCTCGCGCAGTCTTAAGAAATCTATTCATCCTTCATCCTTCCGCCTTCATCCCTCCCTTGACTTCCCCGCCGGAAAATGAACCCTATCATTCCCTTTTCAAGGAGCCTTCGAATGCGCATCGCCTTACTCGCCCTAACCGTTGTCCTTACCGCTTCCTTTTGCCTCGCCGCCGAGGAGAAGAAGCAATACGACAAGCCCGCCGACATGAAGATCGATCCGAAGAAGACCTATACCGCCACGATCGACACGTCCGAAGGCAAGATCGTCGCCCAGCTCTTCCCCGACAAGGCCCCGCAGACCGTCAACAGCTTCGTCTTCCTCGCCAAGGAACACTACTATGACGGCGTCCCCTTCCACCGCATCATCAAGGGCTTCATGATCCAGGGCGGCGACCCCACCGGCACCGGCATGGGCGGCCCCGGTTACAAGCTCAAGGCTGAGTTCAACGACACCAAGCACGTCAAGGGGATACTCTCCATGGCCCGCGCCCAGGACCCGGACTCGGCCGGCAGCCAGTTCTTCATCATGCACGGCACCAGCCCCCACCTCGACAACCAGTATACCGCCTTCGGGAAGGTCACCGAGGGATTGGACGTCGTAGAAAAGATCGCTGCCACCGAAGTGGACGGCCGCGATAAGCCGGTCAAGCTGATCACGATTAAGACCGTGACGATTGACGAGAAGTAAGTCCGCTAAAACGTAAAGACATAAAACAAAGGAAAATCCCCATGCCCAAGACCTACGACGCTCCGCCGGCGATGTCGATCGACCCGGCCAAGAAATACACCGCCGTCCTCGACACCAGCCGCGGCAAGATCATCGTCGACCTCTTCGCCAAGGACGCCCCCAAGACCGTCAACAACTTCGTCTTCCTCGCCAAGGACGGCTTCTACAACGGCCTGAAATTCCACCGCGTCATCCCCGACTTCATGGTCCAAGGCGGCGACCCCAAGGGCACCGGCAGCGGCGGCCCCGGTTACAAGTTCGGCGACGAGGTCGGCGCCGGCAAGCCGAAGCACAAGGCCGGCAGCCTCAGCATGGCCAACGCCGGCCCCAACACCAACGGCAGCCAGTTCTTCATCACCCACATCGCCACCGACTGGCTCGACGGCAAACACACCGTCTTCGGCCAAACCCGCGACAAGGCGGGCCAGGACGTCGTCAACTCGATCAAGCAAGGCGACACGATTAACAGCATCACGATTGAAGAGGCGTAACGCGCAGACAGAAGCTTCAATCATTTCAAATGCTCCTCAACGCCCACGGAACTCGCTCCGTGGGCTTTGAATTTGATCCTTGCTCGTTCATTGGTAAACACCTTTTCATAAAGTACTTGGAATTTCCATCGATTCTGGCTGAACGTTCGCTCTGCTAGTTTTCTGCTGGTTTTTCACCTCCTCCCGTCGTCTCACGCGAGCTCACGATCGCTCCCGACTAGGCGAGCATCGTCGCAAAGCAAACGGTGCTGATCGCGTCCAGCAAATCCTGCTCGGTGGTGTGGCAGTACTGCAGCACGATCTCCAGCGAACTGTGCCCCATCAGTTTCATGAGCGTGATCGGCTGCACTTCCTGACGAGCGAGAAAGCTGCAATAGACGTGCCGAAAGGTGTGGGTCGTGCCCTTGGTCACCTTCCCGGCCCGCATCGCCGCCTTGACCGCCAGCCAGATCCGGTGCTTGCGCCACAACCCCTTCTGCTTGCCATTGGTCCGCTCGGCGTAGAACAACCAGGAACCCGGCGAGGCGGCGGCCGCGCGGGTCGCGATGGCGAGGGCCTCGGGACAGAGCGGCACGATCCGCTCGTTGCCATGCTTGGGCCGCCACTTCTGGCCCGACAACGAACAGGTCTTGGCGCGGATCTTCACGTGCGGCGGATCGAGCGCCAGGTCCGCCTGGGTCAGCCAGCAGAGTTCATCAACCGGCAGGCCGGTCATGCGCAGGAAGTTGA
>JAQGHM010000361.1 GCA_028291615.1 Phycisphaerales bacterium
CTCGATAGCCATCGTTCGTCTCCTCGGGTCAAGGGTCTTTCAACAACCTCGTTGATCCGAGCGAACGGTGGCTTTGTCAATTTACAGATGAGATGTTACGGTCCCGATTGTTACGCGCTCGGCATGGGTCGAACGGCTTCCGACGCCACTCCTGCTCTTGCCAGGACCGTAGTGGTCATCCGAATCGCGGATTGGACGGATTTCCGCGCGCTCTCGACCGGCCTGCGCGGTGGGGTAACAGCGAACAATCCTTGCCGCGGTTATCTTGCGCAGCTTTGGGCGCACACGCCACACGTGGCGCGATTTGCCTGATCGGATCCGCGTCGTCGCCTGAAGCTCCGAACCCGCGTGGCGGCGCGCTATCGTTATGCCGCGGCAGTAAACGGTTTGAGGTGTTCGAAATTTCACTGTTGGCAGAGGGCGACCGCGCGGCGGCGACGGCGTGTGGCGAGCGTGTTGTTGGGGGTTGGGGGCGATACGATGAGTGGAACGATGGCCTTCCTCGCCCCGATCTGGTTGCTCGCGCTGCTGCCCTGGGTGGGGTTTGCGGTCTGGACGTGGATGGGTCGGCGGCGGCGGCGGTGGGTGCCGTTTTTGCCGTTGTGGGATGCGCCTGAGGAGGTTCGGCGGCCCAAGCGCGGGGTGGAACCGCCGCCGTTGGGGCTGCTGCTGGCGCTGCTGGCGATGCTGCTGGGGATCGTCGCCATGGCGCGGCCGATTCGGCGGGGGCAGGATCGCGGCGGGGTTACGATCATTGTGGATCGGGGGGCGAGCATGTCGGGGGTTTTGAATGGGAGGGCGCGGTTTGTCGAACTTGCGGAACGCGCTGCGCCGGAGTTGCTGGAGCGCCTGGGGCCGGGGTCTGTTGAGTTGCTCGATGTTGTAGATGGCGAAACCATTAAAACCGATCGATCGGATTGGCCCACGCGCGTTGCCGGATGGAAGCGCACGGCGATTGATACCTCGCAGGCAGTCGCCGCGACGGTTCAGAAACATCTGGAACAGCGCGAGGCGGTGATCGTCCTCTCCGATCGCGATCTGGCGATTTCCAATGACCAGTTGGTGCAGTTCAAGCCGCAAGCGGCGGCTCACAACGGCGGGATTATTGCGCTGGCAGCGCGGCCCGGGCAGGTCATGGTGACGCTGCGGGCGATGGATGCGATGACGCGGACGTTGAGCGTGCGATCGGGCAGCCGCGTGGTCGAGAAGCGCGTGGATCTTAAACCGGGGGCTGATCAAAACGTCTTCCTCGATTTAGATGCGGCGGAGGACGTCATCGAAGCGGCGCTCGATGGCCACGACGACTTTGACGGCGACGATCGCGCGTGGCTGGTCCGCCAGAGGAACTGGCCAATCGTGGAGGTACGCACGGCGCTGCCGGATGAATTACGCCGGATGATCGAGGTTTACGGCAAGCACCGATCGACGGACGCGTCGTCGCCGCGATTGGCAGTGGGGCGTACCGGGGAGATCAAAGCGGATGAGATTGGCGTTGAGCTGGCGCCGACCGACGCGGTCGAAGCGCCGCGCGGTCTGGTGGGAACGGCGGCGCATCCGGTGACCAATGGCGTGGACTGGTCCGCACTGAGCAGGGTGGCGGCGGTGGCGGCGCGCGGGCCGGGCGAGGGTTGGACGAAGGTGGCTTGGCTGGGCGATCAAACGATCGTGGCCGTTCGCGAAGGGGACGCGCGGCAGGTGTGGGTGGGGTTTGATTCGCGCGAGTTTGCGCGCACGCCCGGGTTTGTCGTGTTCTGGACCAACGTCTTCGATTGGCTGGGTGGAAATACCGTGGGCGGGTTTGGGGCCGCGCAAATCCAACGGATCAAAGACGCCAGGCGCCTCGCCCCCGCAAAGTTATCGGACGACGTCGAGGGAGCGTTTTGGCCGGGAGTATTTGAGACAGCCGGGGGAAAGGTGGCGCTAAATGCCGGAGCGGTCACATTTAAGAGCGGTGGTGGAACAACCGGCGACCTGTCGCGACTGCATCTGACCAGCGCAAGCCCGATGCCGCTGGAGCGCTGGCTGGCCCTTGCAGCGCTGCTTTGCCTGCTGGGCTCGGCGGGGGTCTGGGAGAAGCGGAAGCGCCCAAATCGGGCATTGCTTGACAGTGTTCGTTGAGGGTTTTACTGTTGTTGATGCTCTTGAGGAGGTTCGCGGAAGAGCGGGCGTATTGTCGCGCCGCGCCCGTGGCCGCTGGGGACTCTTGATGGAAGGCCGCGCCATGCCCGACACATCGCAGCGTTTGAACGTCACCGATCACAAAGACGTGAAGGTGATCGATTTCGTCGATAGCAAGATCCTCGATGAGGCGAATATCGCCGAGATCGGTCTCAACCTGACGGGGCTGGTCGCCGCCAAGGACCGTCCCAAGCTGCTGCTCGATTTTGCCAACGTCGATCACCTGTCGTCGGCGGCGCTGGGCATGCTGATCAACGTGAACAACAAGGTGAAGCAGCAGAACGGGCAACTGCGGTTGGCGAACATCAAGCCGCAGATCCTGGAAGTGTTTGAGATCACGAAACTTAATAAATTGTTCAAGATCCTGCCGACACGTGCCGATGCGCTGGCCAGTTATTAACCAGAACTGGGAATTTTTGAGGATCGGGATGAGCCCAGCGGATGGACGTCGCGCGTCGGGGGGAAAACGCGGTGGCCCTAAACTTGGCGCCACGGGCGGTCGATCCAAGGCGAGCGTGAAGATGACGATCGCGTCCGACTACGCCGACGCCCGCGAAGTGCAGCGCCTGATCCGCGAAGAGGTCGAGAAGGCCGGGTTCGACACCGACACGCAGTTCGCCATCAAGCTGGCTCTGGAAGAAGCGATCATCAACGCGATCAAACACGGGAACAAGCTCAATAAGAAGAAGCGGGTGCACGTCGAGTGGCGAGTGACGCCCGAGGTTGCCGAGATCATCATCGAGGATGAGGGGCCGGGGTTTGAGCGGTCTTCGGTTCCGGATCCGACGCACGACGTGAATCTGGAAAAGCTGACTGGGCGGGGGATTCTGCTGATCGAGTCGTACATGAGCGACGTCGAGTGGAGCAAGGGTGGGCGGCGGGTGAGGCTGGTGAAGAAGAATCCGGGGTTCGCGCGGGGGGCGAAGAGCGCGTGAGCAAGCCATGATCTTCCCCGTTCGCACCGATGTTCCGCTTCGCTCGCGCCCGTGGATGAACTGGCTGATCATCCTGGCGAACGTGGCGGTATCGGTCTGGGGGTGGAAGTATCCGACGCTGGCCGAGCATTACGAACTGAACGGCCGCGATCCCCACCTGTTTAATTTTCTCTCGTACGCGTTTTTGCACCAGGCGGGGACGCTCGTGCCGTGGCTGTCGATCCACTTGATCGGCAACATGCTGGCGCTCTACATGTTCGGCAATAACGTGAACGATCGCCTGGGGTCGGTCGGCTACCTTGCGCTTTATCTGGCTGGCGCGGTGTTCGCGGCGGTCGGCTGCGTGCTGGTGCCGGGATCGGGCCCGCGCGTAATCGGCGCGAGCGGAGCGGTGATGGCGATCACGGGGGCGTACCTGGTGCTATTCCCGCGCTCGCACGTGACGCTGATGTATTTGCTGATCGTCGTGAACGGCGCGGTCGAAGTGCCGTGCATGTATTTGGTGTCATTCTTCGTGGCGCTGGACCTGGCGATGAACCTCGCCGGCAGCAGCGGCGTGGCCCACACAGCGCACATCTGGGGGGTGATGCTCGGGTTTGGCGTCTGCGTGGGATTGCTGGCGACCAGGCTGCTGCCGCGCGATCCGTTCGATTTCCTGGCGCTGGTGCACCGGTGGAACCGCAGGCGGCAGTACCAGAGCCTCGTGGCGGCGGGGTACGACCCGTTCGTCGCGATTCCGCCGGCCGACGTGCGCCGCGCGGACGACCAGCGCCGCGAGCGCGAGCGCCGGCAACGCGAGGTAAATGACGCCCGCGTAGAACGCATCAAGGAACTGCGGGCCCAGGTGCACGAGGCGATCGCGCACCACAACCTGCCCCATGCAGCCATCGTGTTCCTTGAGCTGAAAAGCGTCGATCCGGACCAAGTGCTTTCACGACAGGCCCAACTCGACGTCGCCAACCAACTCGCGAGCCAGCAGTTTTATCCGCAAGCCGCCGAGGCATACGAGCAGTTTTTGCGGCACTATCCCAACTTCGCGCAGATCGAGCACGTGGAGCTGATGCTGGGGCTAATCTGCGCCCGCTACCTCAATCGCCGAGCCCGGGCAAAGGAATTGCTCTCGCATGCGGTGACGCGGCTGCACGGGGAGAGCGAACTCCGCATGGCCCGCGAGGAACTGGAAAAGCTCGGCGTACTGCAGCATTAGGCGGCCGGCGGCGTCGCCAATAACTCTTCGCGGCGCGCTTTCAGCGTTGGCATCAGCTCCGGGCTCAACTCATCCTTATAAAGGTCGTAAAGCTCCGTAATCCGCTTCCAAGCCGCATCACGCACCAGCGCCTCGTCCGGCACCAGCGGGTTCTCCGGCAGATACTCGCGCAAGTGCTCGACGATCTCCTCGTCGCGCAGCAGGTGGTAGCTCTTGTTGAGCTGGGCGCGAAGATCCATCAGCAGGCGGCCGAGCATGTTCTCCCCTTCGCCATTGGGCGTGTGCCAGTAAGGATCAGCCCCCTCGGAGATGTGCGAGAGATGCTTTTCACCGGTGCCGATGAGCGCCTGGCGTAATTGCGAGTTGGCGAACTTGGATCGCAGCAGGCGGCGCATGAGCGCAGGCCGCTTGTCATCCCATTCACGCTGCATGCCGGGGCGGAGGCGGTCATGGAGATCCTTCGCCGCGTTAAAGGCCAAGGCGACGCTCGGAAACGCCTGCCCATCCAGGTGAACCGTGGCGGGAGAATCGTTGGAAAGGAACGCGCTCTCACCCTCAAACAATGTCAGCTTTTCCACCGGCCGGGGCGGGGGCGGCGGGGCCTGGATCGATTTGGCGGGAACGAAGCGCGCCGCAGGCGTGCGGCGCGGCGCGCGGGCGCGCGGCGTGGGGGTCAGCGTCGTCTCGTGCTTGCGATAAAGATCGTTGAGCCGGCTGGCGATGCTCTCGGGCGGTTCCATGTAGGTGCGCGCGTCGCACCAGCTTCCGCCGTCCCACACGTACTTCTTTCCGTCCAGATCTACTTCGGTCATCTCTTCCATGATGTGGGTCTTCCCTCGCGCTCACGTTGGGTTGGTTGTCTCGCGTCGCGCATCGTGCCGGGTTCGGGCGGGCGCGTCAACTCAAAATGCTTGCGAGCGGTATGATGAGATTATGAAAGCTCTCGCCTTTTTCGCGTTGCTGCTTTTGAGCCCGATGGTCTTGTCAGCGGCCGATGCGCCTCCGCTGCGGGTCGTGATGTTTTCGGGGTCCAAGGAATACAACTCGAACGAGTCGCTGGACGGATTCAAAAAACTCCTGGAAGAGAAGCATCATTGCCAATGCGTAGTGAACGTGGTGGAAGAAAAGGGGACGAAGCTGAACGGCATCGAAGGGCTCGAGACGGCGGACGTGGCGATCTTTTTCACACGGCGAGTGAATCTGTCGGAGGATCAACTGGCCAAGGTGAAGGCGTTTATCGCGGCGGGAAAGGGCGTCGTGGGCGTGCGGACCGCCAGCCACGGTTTTCAGACGTGGCTGGAGTTTGACCCCCAAGTGCTTGGCGGCTCCTACAACAACCATTACATGAAGGACCTCCCCGCGGAGGTCACGATCGAAGAGAAGGCGAAAGATCATCCCATTCTCGCCGGGGTAAAGCCGTTCAGCACGATAAGCAAGTTGTACAAGAACCCGAAGCTGGCGGAGGATGTGACGCTGCTGCTGCGGTCTAAGACCGAAAGCTACGCTGAGCCCGCAGCGTGGGCGCGTGAAGCAAGGGCGGGCGTGCGCGGGCGGGTATTCTACACGTCGCTGGGTGGGCCCAACGATTTCGAAACCCCCCAATTCCGGCAGATGCTCACCAACGCGGTGCTGTGGTCCGGAGCGAAATGAACGCGCTCGTGATTGCCGGGCTTCAACGGGCGCGAGCATGGCCGGGTACAACGTGCAACTGGAGAGAAATAACATGACGCTTCGAACCATGCTGGCGCTGGGATTGTCATTGGGTATGTGTGGGTCGGTGTGGGCGGCAGACCCCAAGCCGCCGGCGGCAGCGCCGGAAAAGAAGAAGGAAATGCCTACCTTCCTCACCGTCGAAGAGGCGGGGCCGGATTACAAAGTCCAAGGCGAGTATGGCGACGCGGAGGCTGGGAAGGCCAAGTTCGGCGTCCAGGTCATCGCGCTGTCGGACGACAAGTTCCGCGCCGTGGTCTATCCGGGCGGCTTGCCCGGCGCCGGCTGGAGCGGCGACAAGCAGACCAAGGTGGAAATCGACGGCCGGCGCGCCGGAGACAAGATCGCCTTCGAAGGCAAGGGCTGGAAGGCCGAGATCACCGACGGCGGCTCGATCAAGTTGACTGGCAGCGACGGCGAATCGGTCACGCTGAACAAGGTGATGCGGCAAAGCCCGACGATGGGCGCGAAACCGCCGGCAGGGGCCAAGGTGCTGTACGCCGGCCCAGAGGATGTGAAGAACTGGAACAACAACGCGCACGCGGATGGCCGCGGGCTGCTGGCGGCGGGTTGCTCATCCAAGGACAAATTCAAAGACTTCACGCTGCACGCCGAGTTCTTCCTGCCGTATCGCCCGGCAGCGCGCGGGCAGGAGCGCGGGAACAGCGGCGTCTACCTGCAGGATCGCTACGAGTGCCAGGTGCTCGATTCCTTCGGCCTCAAGGGGGAGGACAACGAGTGCGGCGGGTTCTACAAGCAGTTCGCGCCCTCCGTGAACATGTGCCTGCCGCCCCTCGAGTGGCAGAGCTACGATATCGACTTTACGGCCGCAAAGTTCGATGAGTCGGGGAAGAAGACGGCCAAGGCCACTGCGACGGTGCGCCACAACGGGGTCGTGGTGCAGGATCACATTGAGTTGGATCACCCCACGCCCGGCGGCGGACTCTCGGGAAAAGACACCGCCGATCCCGGCCCCATCCAATTGCAGGGGCACGGCAATCCGGTGTTCTATCGGAATATCTGGATCGTGGAGAAGTAGGCGTCACCACCGACCGGTAAACAGCCGCTCCTCGCACAACTCTTCCCGCGTCAGACGCTCGACGTGCGTGTCCACGAACACCACGTTCGCCCGCTTGTTGTGCCGCAGGTACTCGTTCGTGCGATCAGGCGTTATCCACTGATACCAGTTGAAGAAGACGTCGCCGTTCCCGTCGGTCACGCTCTCATACCCGTCCCATGCAAAAATGGTCTTGCTGCTGTGGCGCACGCGGCTCTGGTTCCTGCCCTCCCAGATGCCGTTCACGCGGTTGAACAATGCGATCTCATCCTTGTTGCCGAAGAGGGAGACGCGCTTGGCGTCCGTGAAGCCCGAGTTGTTGCCGCCGTAACAGTTTTGCGAGTACGACGTATAAATTGCCCCCTGATCGAACGTGAATCCGTCCCCGCTTTGTCCGAGCTGCGCGGATGGGCAGTGGAACAATAGTTTGGGCAGTTTGCCCGCGATCGCGTACACCACGCCCCAGTATGCCCTGGTGTAATCGGTGGGGTCGATCATCTCCGCCCTGTTCGCGGGATTCTGCCAGTTGGTCGAGTTCGACCAGCGGCTGATGTATCCCCTGTTCTGCGTCATGTAGATCTGAATCGACTGACCGATCTGCCGCAGGTTGGACGCACACTGCACCGCCTGCGCCTCTTTCCGCGCGCGAGAGAGCGCGGGCATCAGGATCGCTACGAGCAGGCCGATGATGCCAATCACGACCAAAAGCTCGACGAGCGTGAACCCCTTTGCAGGTAAGGCGGTACCGAGACGTCCAGTTGCACGTGAGGAATCCATGGCGAAAACGTTAGCCTCCGGATGTTAACTAAAGATGTGCAACTGCAGGGACCGGTGGAACCCTCATAGCTTGTCGCGGGCGATGTAAAAAAGCCATAAGGAAACCAATTTGAAAAA
>JAQGHM010000006.1 GCA_028291615.1 Phycisphaerales bacterium
CCCCTGCAACTGGCACTCCAGAGCGTCGCACGTCGTTACGATCACATGACACAGTTCCCGCAGCCTCGCGTTATAATCCCGTTTTGAAAAACCATTAACCCCGGAGCCAACCATGAACGCCTGGTCCCACTCCCGTCGCCGCTTCCTCGCCCAGTTCACCATCGCCGCCTCCGCGGTGACGCTGTCGCCTTGGGCTTTCGCCGAGGAACTGCTGCGCACCCCGCCGCAGACCGAAGGCCCATTCTACCCCGATAAGCTCCCGCTCGACACCGATAACGACCTGCTGATCGTCAACGACGCAATCACCCCCGCCGTCGGCGAGGTCACCCACCTCACCGGCCGCATTCTCGACATCAAAGGCGAGCCCGTCCGCAACGCCTTGGTAGAAATCTGGCAGTGCGACAACACCGGCGTCTATATCCACACCCGCGACTCCGGCGGCAAGAAGCGCGACACCAACTTCCAGGGCTTCGGTCGCTTCATGACCGGCCCCGGTGGCGATTACTACTTTCGCACGATCAAACCCGTCCCCTACCCTGGCCGCACGCCGCACATCCACTACAAGATCAAGCTCGCCGGCAAGGACGCCCTCACCACGCAGTGCTACATCAAGGGATTCGCGCAGAATGAAAAAGACGGCGTCTTCCGCGGCCTCCGCGATGCTAAGACAAAGGAATTGGTCTCCGTCGATTTCGCCCCGATGAAGGGAAGCAAGATCGGTGAGCTCGCCGCAAAGTTCGACGTGGTGCTGGGCATCACGCCCCACCAGGCTTGAGGTTACGCTGTCCGGATCGGTTGCAGCATCTCGATCCCCTGCGCCACCGCAAACTCCAAATCCGGACAGACGTTCTCCGCGCCAAGCTTGTCCACCATCCCGCTCCCGTCCAGCAACTTGTACTGCGACGGTGTAATTCCGCAGATGATCAGCCGCCGCCCGTTGCCGCGCAAACGCTCGTACGCCGCGTCCAAATCCATCAGCGCGTTGCTCGTCAACCGCACCAGGGGCGTAAGCGCCAGGATCACGACTTTCCAGCGCTCCGGCATCCGCTCCACCCACGTCTGAAAATCCGGATCGCTCACGCGATTGGCATGCAGGTGCGGACCAATGCGATAGATCCCCAGGTCCTTGGGCAGCAGCGAATGAAGAATCCCATAAGCCTTGAGCTCCGGATCTCCAAGCAAATCCAGTTCGCGCGCGTCGGCAATCGGCTTGCGATAATCCACCCACACGATCCAAAGCAGGAACGCGATCGGTGCGATCATCGCATAGCTGGGCCACTGTTTGTAAGCCCAAGTCCCCAACAGCACGCCCAGCAGGAACGAACCAAAAATGCTCAGGAGGAGGAGCAGTCGAAGCACCGTCGGATGCCGCCGCGACACCTTGAACAATCGCCCGTTGCGGCTCCAGTGCCGGCTGCGCGTCTTATCGCGCCACCAATAGAGATATTGCACGCCCTCGAGCCCCAGGTCGGTGATGACGCCGGTCAGGTGCGTCGTCCGCACCACGTTCCCGGAGATGCGCGTGATCGTCGCATTCTGCAATCCCATCGCCATGCTGGCGGCGCCGGTCATCCACCAGATCACTGCGCCGCCGGCCGCGAATTGGCGCGCAATGAGCAACTCGGTCGCCAGCGCGAAGATCAGCAGCAGCACCGCCTCGACCAGCATCGGTAGGATGTACTTCGAGCGGATGCCGCGCCGGCGCGCCCCTTCGGTCATCAGCGCCGACAAACACGCCCCGGTAAAGAACGTGATCAGGATAAACCCGAGGAACAAAGCGGTCGCGTAATCCCCGCCAGCCACCGCTTCCCCGAACGACGTCGTCGCGCCGGTCATGTGCGAGATCGTCGCGTGGCAGGTGATCAGCGCCACCACGTTGGTGTACCCGCCGATCCAGCTCAGCGATATCGCAAGCTTGGACTTCTGGCGAAATGAATAAGCCTGGGCCGAAATCATCGAACTAACGCTCCTGCGAGCGCGGTCTCTCCCCCATTCTTATCGGTACGCAACGAAGGATCTCTGACCTTCATATCACATGCGTTTTCCGCTACAACACCCCCATGTCCTCCTTGTCTTACGAACAGTCCGGCGTGAACTACGACACGCTCGACGCCTTCAAGCGCGCCTGCCAGCAGGCCGCCGCCAAAACCACCCCCGCGCTGGCGTTTCATGGCCTGTCCGAGCCTGCCAATGTCCGCGGTGAATCCGCCTATCTGATCGAGGCCAGCGATAGTTATCTGGCTCACGTCGAAGAAGGCCTGGGCACGAAAAACCTGGTCGCCGACGCCATGTTCAAGCTCACCGGCCAGAGCTTCTACCGCAACATCGGCATCGACACCGTCGCCACGATGGTGAACGATCTTGTAACTTGCGGCGCGCTCCCGATCTCGATCGCGATGCACGCCGCGGTAGGCGACTCCAACTGGTTCGCCAACGAGAAGTTCGCCGCCGACCTCGCCGCCGGTTTCGCCGACGGCTGCATGCAATCCCGCGCCGTCTGGGGCGGTGGCGAAACGCCGGCCCTCAAGGGGATCGTCAACCCCGACACGATCGTCCTCGCCGGCTCCGCCCTCGGCCAAATCAAGCCCAAATCCCACCGCATTACCGGAACCCTCCACGACGGCGACGCCATCGTCCTCCTCGCCTCCACCGGTGTACAAACCAACGGCCTCACGCTCTGCCGCGCCCTGGCCGACCGTCTCCCCGAAGGTTATCTGACAAAGATGTCCGATGGCCGCACCTACGGCGAATCGCTCCTCGATCCCAGCGCGATTTACGTCCGCTTCGTCGCCGCCTGCCAGGACGCCGGCATCCCGTTGCACTACGCCGCCCACGTCACCGGCCACGGCTGGCGCAAACTGATGCGCCTCGACGAGCCCTTCGTCTACCGCATGACCGACGTCGGCACGGTTCCGCCCGTCTTCAAGTTCATCATGGAGAAGGGACCAGTCGAACTTCGCGAAGCCTACGCCACGTTCAACATGGGCGCCGGCTTCGCAGCCTACGTCCCCGCGCAGGACGCCCAGCGCACCATTCGGCTCGCCCAATCCCTGCGGCACACGGCTTGGCAGGGGGGCACCGTGCAAAAGCAGGGGGATCGCAAAGCCGTGGAGATCGTCCCGCTGGGCATCACGTTTGAATCGGACACGCTGCACGTCCGGTAATCCGCCTTTTTTGCCCGCTCCCTCCACTTATGGTCTAATTGCTCCCAGCAGGCGGAGTGCGCTCGAATATGCAGACCGAGTTGTTAAAAGTCTCCAACCTCCAGTCCGTGAACGTCGTGGAACTTTTTCTTCCCGACGATCTGGACTCAGCGGAATTTGACCGCCTCAACGAAGGCCTCGCCTCCGTCTTCACCGATCAACCCAACGCCCGCTGGATCCTGGACCTGGCTGAGGTCGAATATATGGGGAGTGCCGCACTCGGTCTGATGGTCAACATCCGCCACCGCGTCAAGACGATGGAGGGGCGGCTTGCCCTCTGCCACATGTCCACGCGGCTGCACCAGATTTTCAAGGCATGCTGTCTCGAGCGCCTCTTCACCATCACGCGGTCGCGCGACGACGCCGTGAAGGCGATGCGGTAGGAACTGCGTTAAGGCTTGCCGATCTCACCCGATTCCAAACGCGCCTCGGCGCTCTTCGACCGCGCTTCCCTCAACCCATCCCGCGCGGCGGTGTTCTCCGGAACGGCGGCAACCACCCTCTCAAATTGCGCCGCCGCCTTCTCATACTGCCCCAACTTCATCCACAAGATGCCCGCCGTCTCGCGATAGCTCGTGAAGTCGGTGCGGACGACCGCCGGCAGTTGCTCATTGACGGCCAGCAATGCCTCCAGGTGCTCAACCGCCTGCTGATTGCGCCCAAGGCGAAAGTTATACATGAACGCATTGTGCCGCGCCGCCATGAAGTCAGGGTTGATCGCCAACCCCTTATCCAACAAGTCCGCGGCGCGGGCGTAATTCTCACGCGCACGGCCAAGCATCCATTCGGCCTCTTCCATCCGACCCGCTTCGCGGGCATCCTCAGCCCCGTGCCGGAAAACGTTCGCTTCGCGCCCGAGGCACGCAGCCAAATTCGTCGGCGCGACGAAACTTCCCGGACAAACCTCCATCGAATGCACCCACACCGCGCTATCGTCATGCCAGTGTGAGAGCTGCCCGTAACTCCGAACCCCCAGCAGCGCGAACGCCACCGCACAACCACCCGCCACCGCGCGCCCACGGAAGCGCACCAGCGCCCACGTCGCCAGCATCGCTGGCCCAAACATCGCCAGGTACAGGTAATGATCCGCCACCGTCGAGGTGTACTGGAACATGAACGGTGTAAGCCCCAGCACCGGTCCCAGCGCTGCCACAAAAATCACCGCCCCCGCCGCCACCCACGGCCGAGCCGCACGTCGGCGCCAAATCCACACCCCCAGCCCCGCCGCGATCAACACCGCCAGCACCGGCCACAGACCGCCCCACACCTGCAGCGCCACCGCCGGTCGGCGTGCGTAATCCGCCGACAACGCCACCGGCCAAACTAATTTCCCCACATAAAAGATGACCGAGTCCGCCGCGACGGCCGGCCGACGCCACCACGCCACCGGCGCCACCGCATAAACCGTTTGCACCAACCGCGCCACCACCGCCAGCGGCAACACCAGCAGCGCCCATCCCCCCGACGCGGTCGCCACCTTCCGCCATCCGCGCCGCACGACCAGCAAATCGAGCGTCGCGACCAGCACCGGCACGACCATCGCCGAAGGCTTCGACAACATCGCCAGCAGCAGCGCCAAGCCGCCGCAGACATAATGCGACCATCGTCGCCGCCCTGCCACCTCAGCCCGCGCGAACAACAAATACTGATAGATGGCGCACAGCGACAGCAGCCCGCACAACAAATCCTTCGCCCCCGACGCCCACGCCACCGACTCCACCTGCACCGGGTGCAGCGAGTAAAGCATCGCCCCGCCCAGCGACGCCCAGACGTTTTCGCTCAGCAATTTCAGAATCGAAAATACGACGAGCACGCTCGCCAGGTGCAGGATCAAACTACCGGTATGAAAAACCCGAGCGTCCAGGTGGACGCCCAACGGGTCAACGTCCTTCAACTCCGCCATAAACGCCAGAGCCCCCCAATAGCTATAGGTCACCGGCGCATACAAGCCATTGACCGACTCTTTCCACGTTTGCGCGATCTTCGCCCCCGTCGGCGGGCTGTAGCGCGGATTGTGATGGATGGTCAACTGATCGTCCCACCCCGCGAACTCGTGCCCGCACACCCGCCCATAGACCACCAGCGTGCAGATCACCAGCGCCAGCACCGCCAACGGACTCCGCCAGTCGCGCCGCCGCCGTTCCGATCCCAGTGGCGTCGTCAGTTGAACGTCGGTCATGCGAAAGATCCTTGCAAGGAGGCCTGTCGCTTTTATCGAGAGTTTCGCCGTCAGGCTTGACCCCCGATTGCTCGTCAATGCTCCGTCCGATAAACCAGGCTAACGTGGACGACTTGAAGTCGGATGTGCTACACTTTGCTCGTCGTCCTCAGGAGATTAGATGGCCATGCTTTCCACCCAGCCGTTAGTCACTCGGATCGCACCCGTCGATCCGCAATATCTCATCGGCGACAAGATCCAGCCCGGGCATCCGCTCTTCGGTCTCATCTGGATCAATTCTGAGCGGGTTAGCGGCGCCCCGTGTTTTTACGGGACGCGCGTGCCGGTCAAAAATCTGTTCGATTCGCTCGCCGCCGGCGAAACGCTGGAGGAGTTTCTTGAAGGGTTCGACGGCGTCACGCGCGAACAGGCCCTGGCCGTGCTCGACTTAGCCAGCAAAGATCTTCTGGATGATCTGGAGCGGATTTGAAATTGCTTTTCGACCACGAAGCGCGTTGTATGCGTTTTGACCTCTCCCCCCGCCCCGCTTACTCTTCCGCCCATGACCTCGGGAAAAACCACCAGGAAGCGCGCCGTCTTTCCGGGGCAGTTCGACCCCATTACCAACGGCCACCTCGACGTCATTCGCCGCGGGGTCCACCTCTTTGATGAGCTGATCGTCGCCGTTGGAATCAACCCCGAAAAGCGCGAAATGTTCCCGCTCGACGACCGCATCCTGATGATCCGCGAACTGCTCAAGGACACGCCCGGCGTCAAGGTGCAGAAGTACACCGGCCTGACCGTCGATTTCGTCCGATCGGTACAGGCCACGACGATCCTCCGCGGCATCCGCGACGTTTCAGACCTGCGCTACGAATTCCAACTGGCAATGACCAACCGCGCGGTAGGGGGGATCGAAACCGTCTTTATCATGACAGGCGACCAGTACGCGCTTACCAGCAGCTCCCTGATTCGCCAGATCGTCGCCCTGGGCGGTGATGTCACGCAACTGAAGAGTCTTCTGCCCGACGTGGTCGTCCGGCGGCTGCGCGAGGTGCAGAAAAAGTACCTGAAAGAGACCCCCCCGACGCCCGACGCCCCAGCGACCTGAAAATTGCCCATCTTTCCCAAGTGTGCAATTCGCAATTCAATGCTTGACGGGCCGAGCGAGGTTCTGGTACAGTCATTCCTGTCGAACGTTGAATACTAAAAATCCCAAATTCATCGACGTTTGGCAACGAGTCGTTCGCGGAGTTCAGAGGGGGGCCTTTTGCGGTTTGTGCGAGACCGCATAACTTTTCATCCTGGAAATATGCGTCGGCGGTGTTCGCCAACGCGATTCTAAACCGTGTCGGGTTCACGACCAGCGGAAGAGGAACGATGACCGGCGGATGGGTTTCCCCTCCCCGGGCTGTAAAATCAGCACTCATCTATCTATTCGATCGACGCATCGCCCTCGCCCTCCGCCGTTCTTGACGCACGACACATTCAGAAAGGAGCTTCGCATGTCGAAGCAGACTCGTCGCAAGGGTTTCACCCTTGTGGAATTGCTCGTCGTCATCGGGATCATCGCACTGCTGATCTCGATTCTCCTCCCGTCGTTGAACCGTGCCCGCGAGACCGCCAATCGCGTCAAATGCGGTTCCAACATGCGTCAGATTGGTCAGGCGATCATGCTGTACGCCAACGAGAACAAGGGGAATTATCCCCGCACGATCTATACGGTCGGCACCGGTGCGAAGTGTGTTTATGATGCTCGTACCACCGTGACTGCTGTAGATCCCTTTACGGACACCACCGCCAAAGGCAATATCAATGACGTCGGCCAAGCGATGTTCCTGCTGATCCGTACTCAGGACATCACCCCGGAAGTCTTTATCTGCCCGTCGTCGAATGACGAAAAGGACACTTACAACAGCACCCCCGGCAGTTCGGCCCAGAGCAAGACCAACTTCACCGCGAAGAAGAACCTCAGCTACAGCATTGCCAATCCCTATCCCGATACGAACGCTGTCAACAACAGCTACAAGCTGAACGCGACCACGGGCGCCGAGTTTGCCGTAGCCGCTGACATGAACCCTGAAGCCGCCACGAATTACGATGTGACGGCTCCTACGGTGACCTCTCCCTCCTCGATTATGCAGAAGGGCAACAGCCCCAATCATCAAGGCCAGGGTGAGAACGTTCTGTATGGTGACGGTCATGCCGAATTCCAGCAGAACCCTTTCTGCGGCTCCAAGCGTGACAACATCTACACCAAGAGCGCCACAACCGATGGCAGCAATCCCACCGGCGGCGGTCATCCCACACCCGGAAGCACGGCCACCATTCCCAACTGGGCCGGTGACACCGTGCTCGTTCCAGGCAGCAGTTGGTAATCGCTGCGAAATGGTAAATACTTAAAGCCATAAGAAGCAGGGCCCGCCAGATGTTGGCGGGCCCTGCTCCGTTATGCTCGCCCCCCTAGCCGCAGGGGGTGAGATCGCAGGAACAGGGCCTCCGGAGGCCTCAACATGGATCGGTTTGTCGTCACCATCCTGCCGTCAATGCGCGCGGACCGCGGGCCACGAAGCCGCGCCTTCACCTTGGTCGAACTCCTGGTGGTCATCGGCATCATCGCGCTGCTCATCTCGATCCTTCTCCCCTCCCTCAACCGGGCGCGCGAGACAGCCAATCGGATCAAGTGCGCCAGCAATCTTCGCCAGATCGGCCAGGCGCTTCTGCTCTACGCCGGCGAGAACAAGGGGAAATACCCCCGCACGTATTACGTCCCGGGCGCCCCCCTCACCGACGCCGCGCCGACCTTCACGCAAACCGGCTCGGGGGCGGCCAACCCGTTCGGTGGGCTCAAGGGTTTCGTCGGCACGAATAACGTCGCCGCCGCGATCTTCCTCCTCATCCGCACCCAGGACATCACGCCCGAAGTCTTCATCTGTCCCAGCAGCAATGCCGTGCGCGAGACCTTCGGCGGCGGCAGCAACTCCGCCGAATCTCGCTCGAACTTCACCACGCTCCCCGACAACCTCAGCTACAGCATCGCCAATCCCTACCCGGACCAGGCCGCGGTGGACTCCGGCTATCGCTACTCGACCGCCAATGGCGCCGAGTTCGCCTTGGCCGCCGACTTCAATCCCGGCAAACAGGGCAACTACGACGTCACGCTCCCCGACCCCAACTCCGCCAGCGCGGCTATGAAGATGGCCAACAGCCCCAATCACTCGTCGCAGGGCGAAAACGTCCTCTTCGGCGACGGCCATGTCGATTTCGCGCTGAATCCCTTTGTAGGTCTTAAACGCGACAACGTCTACACCGTCAGCGGCTCGACCGACGGCTCAACGACAACCAGCACCACCGTCGTTGGAAGCCCGAAATGGCCGGGGGACAGTGTGCTCCTTCCCGCGCGCAGTCCATAGCGACCCAAAAACGCCTCCCCGATTTTCCTACCGCCTATCGCGCTATTCCGATATCTTCAAGCAGGTCATGGAAGAAGTTCTCCCGCCACAGACGATGAACAGCGCCGGCTTCGAGCCGACGCGAATCCGCCAGTTCACCATTTTTCTGGAAAACAAGGTCGGACGCCTGCAACAGCTCGTGCGCGTGTTCGAAGAGCAGGAAACGAGAATCGTAGCGCTGTCGATCGAAGAATCAGGCGACGCCGCCCTGGTCCGCATCATCTGCGACAGCCCGGATCTGGGTAAGGAGATCCTGACCCAGCACGGCTTCCCGTTCGGCGAAACCGACATCCTCGCGGTCGAGTTGCCCAAACGCACCAGGCAGCCGCTGATCGCGATCTGTTCCGCAATGCTGTCGGCGGAGATCAACATTCACTATGCCTACCCATTATTGCTCCGCCCGCACGGCCCGACGCTCGCCCTTTACGTAGACGAACCGACGCTGGCCGCGCAGATCATGATCCGCAAGGGATTTAAGCTGATCGGTGAGAGTGATCTGAGGGATTGAACGCGCGGCAGGGGTGGAGGGATCGACGGTGGTTACCCGATAGAAAATCGGGTCGCGCCATTTCACATCGCGTGCGGCCGGGAAGGAACGCGCCCTTGAAGAACCGCGCCGCGACCCACCGCAAATTGGCAGTTCATGGATTAGCCGTCGAACTTCTGAACGAAGTGCCGTCCCTGGGCGAGCAGGCGAGCCATTGGCTCCACCCGTTCGAAGCCGACGCATTACCCGACGGCATCGCCTGCACCACCGGCCAAATCCGCACCTACGATCCCGCCGAAGTAATGCGGCACCTGTCGCCCACCGCCGTCCCCGTTGCCACGCCCGGCCAACTCCTCGAGCTTTACCAGGAAGGCGAGCGCTTCTGGCTGGTGGACGACCGCTGGGGCCTGTGTGAAATCAACGTGCTGAAGAGCACGTGGCGAAGCTGGATCCTGCCGCACCCGACCCTCGATCCCGTGCGCGTTGCGGAGATGGCAGTGCTCTGGCCCCTCGCGCAGCTCCTCCGCCCCAAGGGCCTTTACCTGTTGCCCGCAGCCGCCGCGGCGCGCGGCGGGTTCGGCATCCTGATCATCGCCCCATTCAACCTCGAAGGAGAGCTGCGCGCGCTGATCCATGCGGGTTACAACCTGGTCGGCCAGCGTTGGGTCGCGGTACGAGAAGATGGCGGCCGGATCGAGATGCTCCAGATGCCCGGAGAGGTAGAGCGCGAGTCATCCCCGCGCCTGCGCGACACCGCGATGGGCCCCGCATCGCGATGGGTGGACTTGACCAGCGAACACTGCGGCATCGGCCAGCCCCATGCGTTTTGCGATGCCGTCCTGGTCATTGAGCCCGGACGCCGCCTCAACGCGCACGTGACAGAAGTCGCCGCGCAGCGCGCGACCGACACGATCCGCCGCGCCTGGCCCATCACCGAGCTGCACCCCTTCCGCAAGCACGGGCAGTTGCCGATGAAGCTCAGCCAGCGCTGCCGATCGTGGCAAGCCCAGCTCTCGCGCCGCCCCGAAGACCTGCTGGTCCTTCTCGATTCAATCCGATCGCCAAAATGCTCAGCGATGGTCACGCTTCCCTCGGCGTCGCTCTCCGCGGCGCCGGCGTCGGGCGCGATGAAGATGGCCATGTGAGCCCCGTCTAGGTAATCGCGACGCAGATTATCGGTCGCGCATCGCACACATCTAAAGCCCGCCAGTAATCAGGTCGAGATCAGTGTTGTCCGGACGCCTGGGCTGTCGTGGGACGGCGGGCGACCGGGGGAAGAACTCTGACTCGATGGAGAGGATCATGCTGACCTGCAACAACGGCATCGTGTGGGCGCTGGCGGGCGTGTTCGCGTTCGGTTCTTTGGGCGTGGCGCTGACCGCGCGGGCGGAAGGCCCGCAGGCGCGGGCGATCCGCGAGCGCGAGGAAAAGCGCGCCGCTGCGGAAGCCAATAAGGAACGCCGCGAAGACAAGAAGGATCATCCCGAAGTCTGGGCGGCGGTCCGTGCCCTGCGCACGGCCCGTGAGGACATCGAAAAATCGAGGCACGAGAAGGCGAAGTACAAGGACTCGGCGCTCAAATCGATCGACCGCGCGCTGGCAGACCTCGAAGCGCTGATGCAGCAGGATTAATCCCGCGCGCCTCGCGCATGCCGGTTCGGAAAATAAAAAAAGCCCAGGGATTCGATCCCTGGGCTTTTATATTTCCGTTAATCGAGTTCCGATTTACCGCTTGGAGAACTGGAACTTCCGGCGAGCGCCACGCTGACCGTACTTCTTACGTTCCTTCATGCGGCTGTCGCGGGTAAGAAAGCCCGCGTTACGCAACGCCTGCTCCAGCGTCTGATCGAAGCGGACAAGCGCGCGACCCAAACCCATGATGATCGCCCCCGCCTGGCCGGTCAGACCACCGCCCGACGCGTTCACCAGCACGTCCATCTTGCCACCGGTGTTGGTGACTTCGAGGGGGCCGAAGATCGCCTTGCGGTCGCGCTCGGACGAGAAGTAGTCGTTGAGCTGGCGATCGTTGACGAGGATCTTGCCCGTGCCGGCAGCGACGCGGACGCGCGCGACGGCGGTCTTGCGACGGCCGGTGCCCCAGACGAACGTCTGTTTGCCCTGGGGCTCGGTCGGGGTCGTCGTCTGCGGGGCTTCGGTCGTGGGGGTTTCGGTATCGGCCATGATTCTTTTTGTCCTGAATGCGGAGTCGTGAATGCGAAATTAGAGCTTGTATTCTTTGGGTTGCTGGGCCTGGTGCGGGTGCTCCGAGCCCTTGTAGATCTTCAGCTTGCCGAGGATGTTCCGGCCCATCTTGCTCTTGGGGAGCATGCGGCGAATCGCCAGCTCAACCAGCTTCTCCGGATGCCGCTCAGACATCGTTCGATAGCTGTAAAGCCGGCGACCACCGGGATAGCGCGAGTAGGTGTCGTACTCGAGGACTTCAGCCTTCTTACCCGTCACGCGAATCTTCTCCGCGTTCAGGAGAATGACGAAATCGCCGGTATCAGTGTGGGCGGTGTACGTCGGCTTGTGCTTCCCCTGCAGGAGGGTGGAGACTTTGGCAGCGAGGCGGCCGAGCACCTGGTCGGACGCGTCGATGACATGCCAGTCGGCCTTGAGCTCGCCGGGTTTGGCCATGTAGGTAGACATTTCAAGATCCTCTGTTTTCTTTAAGTCTGCGAAATCCGGTTTCGTCCGGGGGATCGCCGCGCATGCCCGCGAGAGGGCAAAACGCAGTGAAGAACGGGGCAATATAGCAATACGCAGGGGGGTGTCAAGGGTTTGCAGGCCCGCTTGACCACCCCAAAACAGCTCAGGCGTTTTGACCTTCCTCGGCCTTGGCGGCATCGGCGCTGGCCTTGCGGGCCGCGTCGATCGAAGCCTTGGATTCCGCGTCCGGGGCGACGTAAACCTTCACGTCGGTCTCCAGATCCTCAGCGAACCGAACCTTGACGGTATAAGTGTTGATCTGGTCCAACTTGCCCGAAAGCAGCACGTCACCAGCCTCAACGTTGAAGCCGTCCGCCTGCAGCGCCTTGGCGATGTCGGTGGCCGAAACGGCGCCGTAGAGGTGGCCCTGATCGTTGGCCTTCCGCTCCATGGTGACGTCCTTGCCCTCAAGCTGCTTGATGAGCCGGGCCTGCTGTTCACGCTTCTCGCGTTCTTGCTTTTCAATCTCCTGCCGGCGGGCCTCAACCTTCTTCAGGTTCCCCTTGGTCGGCTCGACAGCCAACCCTTGGGGGAGGAGATAGTTCCGGGCATATCCCGGCGACACTTCGACCACGTCACCGACGCGGCCAACATTCTTGATCGATTCTTGCAGAAGCAGTTTCACGGTTGCCATAATTGCCTCGAAATAGTCAGTAGTCTTAATTCAGAAAAAACATCGGTCAGGCGGAGTTAGAACGGAATGTCGTCCTCTTTGAACTGTTCCTCTTCGCCAAAGGGCTGCTGCGGCGGAGGAGCGTTCTGCGGGCGCGACTGCTGCGGACGGCCTTGTTGCTGCGGGCGCGGAGGACGCTGTTCGTACTCGCCCCCTTCGTGGGAAGCGCCACCGCCGCCGCCACCACCACCGCCGCCTCCATCGCGACTGCCGATGAACTGGAAGTTCTCGACGATCACGGTCATCTTTGACCGCTTACCGCCGCCTTGCTTGTCTTCCCAGGAGTCATACTTCAGGCGGCCTTGGATGAAGATGGGCTTGCCCTTGGTGAAGTACTGGTTGATCAACTCGCCGGTCTTACCGAAGGCCGAGCAATCGACGAAGGTGACTTCTTCCTTGTCCTCGCCGCTCTGCGTCTTGAACTTGCGGTTGCACGCAATGCCAAACTCCGCAACGGCGGTCTGGCTGGGCAGATACTTAAGCTGCGGATCGCGGGTGAGATTCCCGAGAAGGATAACCTGGTTGAAGCTTGCCATAAGTGCGCTCCAGTAAGAGAGACACGGTTTGCTCGACGCGGATGATAACGGTTCGCGAGCGGCCCGTCACACACGGGGAAACGCCGGCATGCGTTGAAGCTAGCCAGCGCACCACCCGGTTAGCTGTTATCGATCGTCGCCGACGGTTGCGCCTTCGGGCGCGCCTTCTTCACGCCGCCCGCGCGGGCCGCCGTAACCACCGCGGTCGCCGCGCTCGCCACCGCGATCGCCGCCACCACCGTAGCCACCGCCGCCGCCGCCGCCACCACCGTACCCGCCACCGTAGCCAAATCCGCGCTCTTCGCGGGGCTCGGGCTTCTGCGGCTCGTGGTTCTGGATTTCCTCAGCCGACATCCCCTCAGCCTTGAGGATCAGCACGCGCAGGACGTCTTCGGAGAGCTTGACGTCGCGCTCGATCTGGGTGACCGACGCCGGGGGCGCGGTGAAGAGCGTGAGAAAGTAAGTGCCGCGCTTGTTGCCGCCCACTTCGTAGGCCAGCTTGCGCTCGTCCCACTTCTTGAGGACGAGGATGTTGCCGCCGTGAGCTTCGATGAATCGGCGGACATGCGCCTCGGCCGCCTGCGGCTCGGTCGCCGCCGCGGCGCCGAACAGGAACATGCCTTCGTACTGATTGGTTGCTGATGTCTTCTTTGCCATAAATGCTAACTCCCTAGCTTGGGTTATGACCGGTTGGGGCCGGCCGCCAGTTCTTACTTTTCTTTCTCTTCCGCATTGAACTGGCTCATCGCCGGTTCAATGCCTTTGTCGATCCAGGTCAGCACCGCACCGGCGGCGCGACCCAACGCGGGTTCGACCAGTTTCCGCTGATCCGGCGTGATCCTCCCCAGGACATAGTCCACCTGGGGCACGCGCGGGGGCGGGGGGTCGATCCCGATCCGCAGTCGCGGGTACTGACTCGTGCTCAGCGCCCGCTCGATATCTTTAAGGCCGTTATGGCCTCCACTGCTCCCACCCGCGCGGATTCGGATCTTTCCGCACGGCAGGGCAATGTCGTCCAGGGCGATCATGATGTCGGCCGGCGTGAGCTGGTAAAAACTCATCGCCGCCTGCACCGTCCGCCCGCTCAAGTTCATGTACGTCATCG
>JAQGHM010000025.1 GCA_028291615.1 Phycisphaerales bacterium
TCGATCTCAGCCAGCCGATCCAGGAACAATTGATCCGCGCGCAGGGGAGAATAGATGACGTGCACTTCGACGCCGCGCGCGATCAATCCCTCAGCAAGATCAAGAACGTGACGTCCGGTTCCCGCGGCGCTGGATTCGACGATCATCAGCACTTTAAGCGCGGCAGCAGGGGGCGTGAGGATGAGCGTATCCAGCGTCTTCATGAGTTCAAGCGACGCACGCCGCAGGTTGGCGCTCCTCAAAGGGTTTGAAAGTGGCCGGCTCCGTAGCAGCAGACCCACCGCGGACCAGGCTATGGTAGAGCGCCTCATAACGCCGCGTGACGGCGTCGAGATCAAATAGTTCGCAAACGCGCTGCCGCGCCGCTGTCCCAAGATCGCCGCGCGCGCCCGGCGTCAGCGTAAGCAGATCATTCCACGCATCGGCCATTTGTTGCGGCTCACCGGGCGGGACGATCCGACCCGTCGCCCCCACGATCAAGGCCGAGTCGCCAACATCGGTCGCCACGCACGGCACACCGCAGGCCATCGCCTCTCCAACGGTTAGCGGAAACGCCTCGCTGACCGAGGACGATGCCAGGATGTCGAGCGCCGCCAGCACGCGCGGGACGTCCCGGCGCGGCCCGAGAAGATGGCACTTTGCTTCCAACCCAAGCGTATCGGCAAGATTGGTGAGCACTTTGTTCTGTCGATCGATGTTGCTCCCGCACAACAGGAATTGCGCGTCCGGCCGCGCTTTGGCAAGCAGCGCCGCCGCGCGAAGAAAGCTCGCGTGATCCTTAAACGGATCGTACCTCGCCACAAGCCCGATCAGCGGCGTGGTGTCGTCAATCTTCAACTCCCGACGCATTTCCGCGCGCGCGGCCGGATCGGGACGGAATCGATTCGTGTCGAAGCCGTTGGGAATAACCTGCATCTTCCCGGCCGCGAAACCGCGTTGGCCGTAAAGCGTGCGGGCGTGCTCGGAGCAGAAGACGATCTTCGCCGGCAACCGGTGCGAGAGGCGGGCGCAGGCGCCGACGGTGATCAGCGTCGTGCGCTTCGTCAGCGCGCGGACGTGATCAGAGTGATGCACGCCCCAGACCACCGGCGCGCGAATGGCCATGCGCGACGCGAGGCCGCCGATCAGGTTCGAATGGTCCATCCACGTCTGCACGACCGCCGGCCGCAGGCGGCGAAGATGGCGCGCCAACCGCGCCACGCCGCGCGGGTCCGGCACGCCCGGCCGCATCCCCATCACCGCCACCGGAATCCCCGCTTCGAGCACCGGGCCCGCAAGCGAAAGGTTATCGATCAGCGCGACCACCGACGGTTCGAACCGATTGCGATCCGTCCGCAGGAGCAGGTTGCACAGCATCGCCTCGGCGCCGCCGAACTCGAAGCTGTTGATGATGTGAACGATCTTGATCTTCGCGCTCATGCCAGCGCCTCCCGGCCCGGGGCCTTGGAGACGGTTGACGAGATGACCGAAGGCTTGGCGACGCGCGGCTTGAACAGCCGCCGCAACGGCTTGAGCATCCGGGCGACCGCGGGCATCGGATCGGACCAGGCGAAGTAGGCGAACGTCTGGCGGCGCAGGACGCCTGCAAACCACCTGCCGAACGTTAGCTGGCCCATCCCGCGAAGCTCGCGGAACGCCTTCCAGTCGCGGAAGGGGTCCCAGAGGCGCAGGCCGACGCGGTAATTGTCCATCACCGGCAGCGGTCGGCCGACCAGACGGTTATAGACGAATTCGGCCAGCTTCACGCCGCTCGCCGAGACGAGGCAATTTGAAGCGGTGAAGCGGGCGTTGCACTCGATCAGCTTATACTGCCCGTCGCGCGGGTCCTGCTTGAATTCGATGTTCGCCAGTCCGCGCAGGCCGACATGCTTGAACAGCCGATTTCCCAGCTTCGCAATCTCGGGCACGCGATCGGTGATGTGATAGCAAGCCGCGCCCATCCCCGACGGGAAGCGGCGAATGATCCGCTTGGTGAAATGAAACAGCGGCCGCTGCGCTTCGTCGAGATAGGTGTAATAGCTGCAAAGCCGATCGTCGGGCCCGGGAATGTGCTCCATCAGCAGCATGTCCATCCCCGCGCCGGCGGCCACGTCGAAGGCCGCGAGCAGCTCATCGAAGCTATCGACGATCACGTGCTTGCGGCCGAACTTCTCCTCGAACAGGTGCGACAGCCGCGGCTTGATCATCAGCGGAAACACCATCTCATCACGAAGCGCGACGACCTCTTCGCGCGTGCTCGTCTCCCAGAATTGCGGCGTCGGAACACCGGCGGCTTTGGCATGCTTGTACGTCGCCAGCTTGTCGAGCATGCCAAGCTGCGCGCGGGGATCGGAATCGTCCAAACGATAGCGGGGGAGAAGTTGATCCCGATATCGAACCAAAACCTGAATGCCCGCGTCGCTGCACGAGAGCACTACAGCGCCGCGAAGAAGCTCAGCCTCCGCGCCAAGCAAGTACCGCGCCCACGATTCTTCCTGGCTCCCCTCGACCGGCACGTCGATCCAGTGGCAATACCGCGACGAGCGAACGCTCGAGTCGGGCTCGCCGATCGCATACACGGTGACGCCAAGCCGCCCGAGGTCGCGCACGACCGAAAGCGCATTAGCCTCGCCGCCAAGGATGATGACAGGGGGGAGCGCGGTTTGTGTGTTCACGACAGGGCTCCTGCCGGCGCAAACGCTCGGTCTTGAACTGCCGCATCGACCAGGAGGCGCTTCAACACGTGGTTGGCCACCGGGAAGGGGCCATCCTGCTTTTGGTAGTGATAGTAATAATTGGGCGGCGCATTGACCTCGAGCATTACGCCGCCGCTTTCCGTCAGTGGCACGGCCGGGTCGGTGGTGATGATGTCGACGCCCGCCAGGCGAACCCGAAGCGCCCGCACCGCGCGGGCGCCGTCCTCCACGATCGACGGGCATAGGAGACGGGCGGCGCTCGAGTTGTCCGCCCCGGCGTTCTCGTTCACCACTGTCTTGAGGATCACCGACTTGCCCGCCTGCGGAACCGATCGCAACGTGAGCCCTTGCTTGGCGAGCGTGCGGCGCATGTCGAGGTCCGTCGTCAGCAGGACCTGCGACTTGCCCGCGCCGTGGCGCGAGCGATCGTCATTGACGTCTCGCACCAACCGCGCGACCGAAGAACGCCCGTCGCCCACAATACTCGGATGTCGGCGGACGAAGGCGTCGATCAGCTCGCCGTCGAGGTAGAGCAGCCGGTAATTGTCGCCGGCGATCTGCTCTTCGATGATCAGTTCATCGCAGTAGACCGCCGCGACCGCCGCCGCGCGTCCGAGCTGCCAGCGCGTGCGAATCCCGGTGGTCACACCTCGCCCGCCGCCGGTCCCGCTCGCCGGCTTGACGACGCAATCGACGCGGCTTGATTCGAGGAAGTCGAGCGCCGCTGATAGATCCTTCAGCGAGAACGCCGCGTGCCGCGGCACCGGGAGAGATTCCTCGCGAAGGATGTTGTACGTGATCAGCTTGTCCGAAAGCACCGCCAGCGTCACCGGATCGTCGATGCCGCTGGTGTTCTCCACCACGCGCGTGCGGACGCCGTCCAGTTCGATCTCGACGATCCCGCTCCCGAGCGATTTGCATGTCGCGCCGAGTTGCGCCGCCGCCTCGCGCCAGGCGCGTTCGTAAAACGCGGTGTGATGCCGGCCGATGGCGCGGCGCCGCGGATTGCGATAGCGCAAAAACGCCTTGGCCATCGCGATCATCGACAGGCCGCGGAGCGTCAGGGGATGGAGGAGCGGGTTGAACATACGGCGTATCTTCGTCGTCGATCACACTGCGGGCAGGCTGCTGCCACTTTCCACTGCCGGCATCTCCGCCGGCATCGCGACCGCCGCCTTGGGATCGCGCACCATCGGGCATTCCAGCTCGACCAGGATGTTGTCCACCCACGCGTTGGAAAAGTTGCCTTTTTTCACGGATTCAAAGTAAGTAGCGTTCGCCGCCTCATGCTGCTGCAGGCGAAGCAGCAATTCTTCAGCGATGCCCTGTGGCACGACGACCACGCCCATCGCGTCGCCGACGATCAGGTCGCCGGGGTTCACGACCACGCCTCCACAGCAGATCGGAAAATTGATCTCGCCCGGCCCACGGTGCAGCGGTCCGATCGGCGTCGTCCCCCGCGCGAAAACCGGAAAATCAATCAGCTCCTGAATGCTCTGCAAATCGCGCACGAGTCCATCAATCACAAACCCCGCCGCCCCGCGATGCCGCGCTTTGGTCGAGATCAGATCACCGAGCACGGCGTTCATGCTCGAGCCGCCGGCGTCAACGATGATCACGTCCCCCGGTTCGATCACGTCCAGCGCCTTGTGCACCATCAGGTTGTCTCCCGGAAACACCTTGACCGTGCAGGCCGGCCCGCAGATCCGGTGCTCGTCGCTGGTCAAGCAGCGGATCCCCGGGTTCACCGCATAAAGCCGATTCAGTTGATCCGAGATATCGGGCGTCGGAAACTGCGCAAACCCGCGCATCAACTCGGCCGGCAGACGCTGGAAATTAGTCTTCACCCGGAACCCAGGGCCCGGATGAAGGTGTGCAGATCGAGGTTTATTGGCCATGTGACGTCTCTTTCTCTATTTAGCAGTATGAGTCTCTTCGGCCGCCAGCGGCTCGGCGGTTAGCCGGCCCATTTCCGCGAGTTGCCGGACCACCGACGCCACGGTCCACCCCCCCGCGTCAGGCGCCTGGCCAAACGGAACTTTCGCGAGCATTTCATGCATCCCCCGCACCGCCGCGACAACGCCAGGTTCAAGTCCCACCGCCTGGCAAGTCTCTTCAAGTTCCTGCATCTCCCCCGCGCGCCGGCCAGCGTGTTTCGGATAAGTCGGCAGCATCCGCTCTGCCAGCGCCCAGATCCCCGGATAAATCTCTCGCATTGCTTCGATCATCTCCGGCAGCATCTGCCGCCGATCCGCGACCATCGCCAACTCAGCGACAAGTGCACATACGCCCTTTGACACGCCGCTGAGCAGCATCTTCATCGCCGAAGCCCGCCCCGCCTCATCTCCCAGCACACGAACCCGCATCGCCCCTTCAAACAGTCCCGCAACTTCCCCCGCCCGCCCGCCGCTTAGGAAAAGCGTTCCGCTGGTCGTCAGGTTCTTCGCCAAGCCGTTAATGGCCGCATCAACAAAGCCGCGTCCGCATTCTTCGACGTTCGCCGCCATCCGTTCAATCAATTCGGGCCCCACCGAATTCGCATCGACGTACACCGCGCCCGCCGGCGCAAGCCGCGCGTGCTCGCAATACGCGGCCGCCGCCTCTTCCGCTGCCGCCGGCGGGACCAGTGAGATGACCACATCCGATTGCCGCACCACATCCGCAATGCCATTCAGAACCACCATCCCCGCCTCGCGCGCCCGCGCTGCCGTCGCAGCGCCCCGGCCAGCTACGGTTGTTACGACCCTCACGCCCCGCCCGCGCAGCAACGCCCCGACGCTCGCGCCCAACTCGCCCGCGTAAAGCACGCCGACCGTCGTCGACCCACTCGATGTTGTTCGCACACCGGTCATTGATCCGTCCAACGTTTAGGCCGCGCTGTTCCCGCCGCCGTCGCTATCGCCGATGACGCCACACTCACCCCAGGCTCGCCGATCACTTCTTCCACAGGCGTCCGCGCCAGCGGGCGCTTCCGCACAACCACCGGCCCCTCGCAAACCTCCGGCCAGACGATCAGCCACCCCAGCACCATCCACAGTGACAACAACTGCTCGTAACTCGTCGTCAACGTGATCCCCACCAGCCAAACCCCCGCGATCGCCGCATACGCCAGGTTAAATCCCAGCGATCTCCAGACCCGCGCCAGGTAAAGGCCGATCGCGCAAACTGCCATCAACCCGATAAGCCCCGTCTCGTATACGTACGTCAGCAGCACGCTGAACACCGCGTCGATCTGCGCAACGTTCCAGAGCGCCGGCGCCACATGTCCGACGCCAATCCCAAATACCGCGCGGGCATTATCTCCGTCGATCAGCATCCCAAAACCAAGCCGCAGCGAAGCCGATCGCTCTGCCCATGAGCTGTTCCCCATCTGCGAATCGCCCACCCGATTCCCCAGCGACATTGCCGCAAACCAAAGCACCGCCGGCAACACTACACCCAGCATCCCGACGATCGACAGGTAGGTCCGCAGCGTCGCGCCGCACCGCAGGAACCAGACCATCGCAAACAGCAGCATCGCCGCCAGCGTCACCGCCGCGTGCCCGGATTGGGAGAGGATGATCAAGCCCAGACCGCTCACCGCCGCCACCGCGAATAAGATCTCCTGCCACCGCGCCGGCCGCTGCCGCATGCGAATCACTCCGCAGAAATGGGCGGCGTAAAAGAGCACCCACGGCGCCAGGGAACTCGACATCGCTGACGGCTCTGGAAACAGTCCGAACGGCCGCTGCGTGTATCGCGCGATCGTGTCGGCATTCTCCTGCACGCTCAGGAACGACTGGTTGACATACCATTCCGCAAACGGGAAGACGCCCGACGAAAAACTATAAAGCTGCCACAACCCCAACCCCGCATGCAGCAGCATCGCCAGCGCCACGCCCACCAGCATGTTCAGCGCATACCGCCGGGCATAAAGCTGAGGGATGAAAATCGTCAGGCACGAAATCGCCCAAACCGCCATTGCCTTCAGGGACGCCGCCACGTCGCCGTCCCCCATCACGCCGATCTTCGCCGCCGACAGGCAGAGCGGCAGCAGGATGAGCGGGTAGATCCAAAACGCCCGCCCCCGCCACGACATGGCCATCACCGGCAGCACCATCAACACCGTCAGGAAATTACCGATCTGCAAAGCCGACGTCCCGCCGATCGAAAGCGCCGGATACGGCAGCAAGCAGAAGAACCCCGCCGCGCCGCTCGCAAAAGCGAGCCCGGCGGCGCCGCTGCCGTCGGCAACCTGCCCGGTTGCCGGAAGCAATCGCGGCCGCTGGGCCGACTCAAAGCGCAGGGTTTGTTTCAGCGGGGCAATCACCAGCCGCCTCCTTCCTTCCCTCGTGCGCCAGCGCATATCCCGCAATCGTCGCGCTCGCCGCCGCGCCCCACGAAAACCGCCGCTTCGCCAGCCGAATTTCCTCGATCAACCGCACCGAATCCGTCGCAGCCCCGTGCAGCGCCCGAATCGCATCCGCCAGACCAGCGGCCGACGATTCTTTAAACGTCTCGCCCACCTTGTATTGCCCAAAGAGGTCGCGCATCCCCCCCGCCTCGCTCGCCACCACCGGGATCTCATGCGCCAGCGCCATGAAGATCACCCCGCTCTGCGCCACGAACTCCTGCGTATACGGAAGCACCACCGCGCCGTGCCGCGCGAACAACCCCGCGACCTCCCCGTCAGGCGTAAAGTGATCCTGCAAATCGATCTCCACCCCCGCCGCGCGCAGGCGATTGATCTGCGGCAGCACCTCGTCCTGAAAATACTGCCGCTCCAGAGGCTCGCCCGCGATCGTAAGCCGATACCCAGGCAACTGCTCCATCGCCCGCAGCAACAGGTCAAGCCCCTTATTGCGCCGAATCGCCCCGAAAAACAGCAGCCGCTTCCACGTCAATCGCTCTGCCACCGACGGCACGCCCGAAGTATCGCGCACCGTCCAAACGCCGTGCGGCACTACCTGGATCGGCGGGTGCGGTTCACCTAGAAACTGCGACAACTGCGCCGCCAACGCCTCGGTATGCACGAATAACCCATCGCAAAGCAGACACGATTTGCGCGTCCACCCGTCCACCGTGGCCCGTGGCACCCCCGCCGGGTAGTTGTGCGGCAATACATTGTGAACCGTGTAGAAAACCTTCTTCCCCATCGCCCGCACGCGCCGAAACATCGACGTCGCCAGCCAAGGCGTCCGCTCCTGAAAATGAACGCCGCCAATATCCGGCCGCTTGCGCAGCCAGCGCAAAAACGCCCATTCTCGATATGGATAATGACCCAGCCGGCTTGCGATCCACCCCAACCGGCTCGAAAACTCACTCCGGTGCCGCAACGGCGGCAGGATCGCGTGAACCGGATATTTGTCAGACTTAAACTGCTCCTGCAGATCCCGCCCGCTCACCAGCTCAAAGCAATCGCCCCCACCGCCGCGCGGATGCGCCGCCAGGGCGTTCAACAACTCCCACGCGTACTGCGCCATTCCCCCGTCGGCCGATGGCGTATACATGCAAATCTTGTTCATCGTCGTCCGCACAGTATTCATCTCATTTGGGCATCGGCCAAATGCACCTCCGGAATGGCCGCGACGCCGGGTCCGGTAATGCCCCGGAAGTACCTGCGCAAGATCGCGTCCCGCAAACCCAGGAAGTTCCACGCCAGGAGGACGGCTCCATATGTTGCCGCGCCCCCGGCAATCTGCGCCGCCACAGCATATGCACCCAGGTATGCGCGAAACGGATAAACCACCCCCGCCATCGCGCTGCCCGCGATTAACACTCGCACGCAAGCCCCCACCGGAAACGGCAGGACGAAGTGCCGCCGACCCAACCAAGCCGTCAAGCCAATGGAAACCAGATACGCCACCACCGAAGCCCCCGCCGCGCCGTTGATCCCCCACCGCGGGATCGCGATCCAGTTCAAGGCAACATTCACGATCGCCGCGAAGAGCACGATCCAAACCTGGTAAATCGTGCGATGAGCAAACTGAAACGCCGCGTCGAAGTGATACGCCTTAAACCCCGCCAAAAACGCCCCCAGCGCCACCAGCGGGATGATCTGCGCCGCCGTCGCGCGATAACTTTCGCCGAGGAAGCAATTGGTGATCCCCGGCGCTAATACCGTCATCCCAATCACGCACGGCACGCCCACCGCCATCAGCAGCGCCGCATTCGAGCGCATCTGCTCCTGCGCCGCCTCGCGCCCGTGGTGCTCCCACGCGCGCACCGCGATCGGGAACATCGCCATGTTGATCACCAGCATCAGCAGCGTCAGCGTCTGGCTCGTGAAATCCACCGCCACCGAATAAAGCCCAGCCGCCCCTTCCCCCATGAATCCCGCGATCAAGAATCGATCCGAACTGCTGATCACCACCGTCAACGCAACCGTCATCGACAGCGGCAAACCATAATGACACACCTTCGCCAGCGTCGGCCGATCGATCATCAGCCGAACGTCTCCCCACTGCCGCCGGTAGACCCAAGCCACCGCCAGCGCCATCCCCGCCGCCCCGCCAATCAGCGGCCCCCACCACCCCCACCCAAGCAGCATCAGCGTCACGCCCAGCCCGATGATCGCCGACGACCGCATCACTTGCAGCACCATGTACTGCCACGGCTGCAGCACCGACCGTGCATACTCGCACGACAATTCGAACATCGTCTGCACCGCCAGCATCACCCAGCAAGCCCCGATCACCGCCCGCCACCCGTGCGCGATCGGCAACAGGCACGCGATTCCCGCGATAACGCCCAGCACCGCAATCAACAAAAGTGACGAAGTAATCAGCGTAGACTTCAACCGCGCCGGATCATCCTTAAATGCCGGCAGATACCGCACCAGCGATAGCCGCAGCCACTGAAACACCAGCGCATTCAGCAACCCCACCGTCGCCATTACCAGCGCATACCGCCCGTAATCCGCCGGCAGAAGCAACCGGCTGAACAGCGGAATCGCCAGAAACGCAATAATCCCCGGAAGTCCGCGCGCGACCAGGTAGATCGCCGCATGAGACAGAACATGTCGTCCTTCGCGCTGCATGACGTCAGTATGCCCCATCCCGGTTCACCAGCGCCACCACCGTCTTCGCCAAAATGTAAACATCCAGCCAGGGCGACCAGTGCCGAATATAGAACTGATCGAGCAACACGCGATCGTCGTAACTGAGGTTCGTCCGCCCCGACACCTGCCAAAGCCCCGTGATCCCCGGCTTCACGCTCGAGTAAAGTCGGAACACGTCCCCATACAGCCGCACTTCGCTTTCCACGATCGGCCGCGGTCCCACGATGCTCATGTCGCCGCGCAGCACGTTCCAGATCTGCGGCAGCTCGTCCAAACTCAGCTTGCGCAGCAGCGCCCCAAATCGGGTCACCCGCGGATCATTCCGCAGTTTGCGATCCCGCGTCCACTCTTCCTGCGCCGAGACCACCCGCGCGAGATACTCCCGCAGGATCGCGTCGCCGTTCGGATGCATCGTGCGGAATTTCCAGGCCTTGAACCGCCGCCCGTGCCGACCGATCCGCGTATGACCGAAAAAGATCGGCCCTCGGCTCGTCAGCTTCATCACCGCCATGATCGCCAGCAGCAGGGGGAGGCTGAGGCAAAGCGCCGTAATCGCCACCGCCAGGTCAAACGCCCGCTTCACCCCTTGCAGCGTCGCCAGCAATAGCCCATTGCGAACCTCGATCCCGCTCAGCCGCCCAATGCACCGCGAAGCGCCCCAAAGCGTCGGCAGCGTCGCCGCGTCCGACATCACCATCAGATGCGGCACCAGCCCACTATATCGATCCAGAACTTCACCAAGCCGCGCACTCGAAAAGTGCGGCAGCGAAACCACCGCATGGCAAATCCCCCGGTTCCGCAAGAGCGACTCCAGCGTCGCCGGATCATTAATCACCGGGATCGCCGACGCCCGGCATCGATCATCCGGATCGGTAATAAGCACCGGAATCAACCCCGAGCGCGGCGTCTCCAGCAGCATCCGCGCCGTGTCCGCCGCCCCGCTCCCCGATCCGATCACCAATGTCGGATATCCCCACCACGCCCGGTTGACGCAGAGGTATCGCGCCACCGTTCGAAACAGCGGCACCATGATCACCGTCCCCACCCACGCTGCCGCGCACCACAGCGGAAACGGCCACGCCAGCATCCCGCCCAACGCAGCGGCCAGCAGACCCACCGTCGAAACGTGCGTGAGCTGCCGGAACTCAATCACCGGATGAACCCAGATCTCCGAATACAACGCGCTCAGTCCATACGCGACGATCAGCGGCAGCAGCGCCAGTGCCGCCGTCGGTCCCAGGCACGCCGCGGCAGGGGGGTAAACCAGCCACATCGTCGCCTGCGCCATCACTGCCGACAGCATCAATGCCAGCACGTCCGCAACGACGAACGGTGCCCGCATCCGCATCGCCCGACGACATTGCGCGCCCACCGAGGCGCTGTTCAACGTGCTTCGATCCGCCGCGTCCCATTCCAGGATCAGGCCATCGTCCACCGCCACATCGGGCGCAGTAAGCCTCAGGATCGGATCGGCGACCGGCGGGGCGGTGACCCGATCGGTCACGCTCTCCCGCATCGTGCCGGTCCGCGCCGCAAACTCCAGCGTCGTATCCAACTGAAAACTCGTTGTCATTGCCCACCTCAGCCGCGGTCACCCGCGTGCCCACTACGTACTGCTTCTTATCGCGCGTCCGTCGACCACTCCGGCTCACTGATCGTCAGCACTTCGCCCTTGGCTTTGCCCATCGAGGCGACTGCCGGGCGATCCACGTTATTCACCGCACCAAGGTATCGCCCACCGCTCGCGGCATACTGCCAGGCCCCGCCGTACTTGCGCGAAACCTTCACCGTCGCCACGTCGTTCGCCACCGTGCCCAGCACGTTGGCCCCGACCTTTGAGAGCGCTTCCATCGCCATCTGCCCAACCTGCCGCATCGACTGATTCATTCGCAGAACCAGCAGCGTCACGTCGGCCGCCGCCGCCAACAACTGCGCGTCCGTAAACGACATCAGCGGCGGCGAGTCGATGATGATCCGGTCAAACGTCGCCCCCAGGGCCTGCATCAATTGCGCAAATCGCTTGCTCGTCAGCATCTCCGACGGGTTCACCGGCACCGGCCCGCACGGCAGCACGTGCAGCCCCGTCACGTGCGTGTTGCGAATCGCGTCCTGAAGCCGCGCCTCACCCGCCATCACGCTCGACAGGCCGACTCGCCCGTCGTTCTCAAAGATCAAGTGCTGCACCGGCTCGCGCAGGTCGCAATCGATGATCAACGTCCGCTCGCCTGCATGGGCGAACGCAATTGCCAGGTTGCTCGCCGTGATTGATTTCCCATCCCCTTCGGTTGGCGACGCGATCAGGATCGTCTTCGCCTTGCCTGCCGTTCCCAGGTGCAGCGCCGTCCGCATCGTTCGATACGCCTCCGCAACCGCCGAGCGCGCGTCAAACCGCACGATCTGCCCCCGCGTCACGGGCGACAGTCGCGCGCTGATCCGCGGGATCATCGCCAGCACCGGCGTCCCCAGTAGCGACATGATCTCTTCCGGACGCCGCACGCGGCAATCGTGCACGTCCCGCAACATCGCCAAGCCAATTCCCAATACCCCGCCGAGCATCAGGCCGATCCCCAACACCAGCAGCCGATTGGGTTTAACCGGCGTCTCGCCCGCGCGGGCGGGCTCCAAAAGCTGCACGTTCAACAGCCCCGTCTTGTTATTCACGCTCAGTTCCCCGATCCGCCCGTCGAGGAATTCACTCTTCTTTTGTAACCGATCCGCATCCGCTTCCAGCTTCGCATAAACCGCCGCCGCAGGCGTCAGGTCCAGCGCCCGCTGCTCCGACGCCTTCAGCGATTCAGCCAGCCCGCGCTCTTTTGCCTCCGCGACCGTCCGCAACGCCGTCACGTCCGCCAGTTGCGCCGTCGCGATCTCCCGTTCCTTCTCGACGATCCGCTTCTGCAGCGATATCTGCGCCGCCTGCAGCACCAGGTACCGCGGGTGGTTCGCCCCCACCATCGGCAGGCTCGTCGAAAGCGCCAGCGACGTCTGGATGTATTGCCGCTTCAGTTCCTCATATTCGCGATCGCCCGAATCCCGCCCTTTCGACTGTTGCGCCGTCACGAACGCCGCGATGGTCGCCGGCGTGGCCATCGCGGCCTTGATCGTCCCTTCTTGGGCCCGCAGTTCCATCGCCGCGATCTCCGCCGCCGTGTGCGACGCCGAAAGAGACGTCATCCGTTCCAGCGCCGTGTTGTTCTTGTCCTCCCGGAACGACACCACGCCGTTCTCTCGCTTCGCCTTCAGCATCAGATCCACGACCCCCGCGCGCTCCTGAATGTAGTCATCCTTCTCCTTGCGCAGCACCCGCACCATCTCAGCCCCCGTCGTCCGACGCTGTTGCGACTGCTCCGCGACGTACGCTTCGACCACCGCATTGACGAAGTCCGCCGCCTCGTCTGGATAAGGCGACTCCATCGCGATCGTCACCGTGTCCGACTTGCGCGGCACTTCGACCTTAAAACTGCTCCCCTTGCGCAGCCACGCAATCGGGTCGCCGCTGACCTTGGCAAACGTCTTAAGTGTCCGATAGTTCACCGCTTCCAAAGCCCGCGAGAGCACAGCCGTCGACCGGAACACGTCCGCCTGCGTCTGCATGAACGTTTCCGACATCGGCGCGAATCCCTGGCTTTCGCTGAACGCCTTCGGCCCGTTCTGCTGGATCATCACGCTCGCCGTGGCGCTATAGATCTTGGTCCCCAGCACGAGGTAAAGCCCCGCCGCCAGCACGCAGGCGAACACCGTCAGCAGCAGCGTCCACCGCCGCCGCCAAAGCACCTCGAGCAGTGGCGGTGACCCCGATCCCGACGAAGACGACGTCGTCCCCTCGACGTACATCCCACCCTGTCCAGCGAGCCCGCTGAAGGTCCGTGTTAACTGTTGCATGTTGTCCACTTCAAATAGAACCACCGGACGCACGATCCGCGCCAGGACGACCCGAATTTGTCGTCACGTCGGTGACCGGGCTATCCAGCGCCGCTCGTGCGGCACGACTTGTCTACTGACACCCACTGCAGATTACACCCACTGCAGGCGAGCCAACTCAAGCCGGCTCGACACTTGAATAATATGAGCCAATTCCCGCGCTTTGCAACGTACAATTTGTCAACGGTCGAAAACCCGCAACCGCTACACACCCCCAACCCCCGTTTAGCGGTTGCACCGCAGGCGCCCCTTCATCGACGTTCTAAAACCGCGCCTTCTATACCGTTTATTCCGTCTATAGAGCGCACGCTTTTCCTGATTGCACGCGACGAAACACCCATTTAATCTTCATTGGCATTTCCCCGGAAATGTGGCATCCTAAGTCACCATCCCCGGAGACGTTCATGACTTTTCAAATTGAGGCGCTGGAGTCGCGCCAGTTCCTGTCTGCCGCCGCGCCCAACATCGCGCCGGACGTCAGTCGGTTGATCTTCACGCAACCGATGAACACGACCAGCCGCGCCCAGTATCTCACGTTGCGAAACACGGGATCGGCCGCGCTCGCACTCAATTCAATCTCAGTGACCGGCGCAGACGCGAACCAGTTCTACCTCCGCCGCAAAGGACTCCCCGCAAGCCTCAAGCCGGGCGAATCCGCCAGTCTCAAAGTGACCTTCACTCCGACCGCCGCAGCCGTTCGTGGCGCGACACTCGAAATCGCCAGCAACGACCCGGACGCACCGCTTATATCAGTTGCGCTGCGCGGTCTTGGAACCGGGGGTCTCTTCAACGCCGGCGAGCCGTCGCTCCAGCGCATCCTCGACACGTTGCAAATCCCCGTGAACGTCGGCGACGCAACGCCCGCCACCAGTCATCTCGACGGCCCCGGCGCCAGCGACGAGCTCCCGATGCAGCTCTTGAAAAAGGCGGGCCCCGGGGTTGTCCGCATCACCCCGTTAGCAGCGTTTTCCTGGGACTTCTTTCCCGTGGCGCACTTCGGTTGGTTCCGCGCACGCGGCTCGGTCGTCACGCGCGAACTGCTCAACATTCCCGGCGGCAACTCGCAAACCCTCATGCCCGCCTCCGCGGGAACCAAGACCTTCGACCCCGGCACCGTCAACTTCGGTCTCTATTCCAACTGGCCAGTCGAACAGCACGGCAGCGTCTATACCCAGGACGCGTTGAACACCTGGGACACGACCAGCGACAACAAGCACAAGGTGCGCTTCTACCCGTATCGAAAACCCAGCGGCAAGACCGTCCCCAATACCTACGTGATGGCGATCGAACAGGCGTTCAACAGCGATTTCCAGGACGCCGTCCTAGTGATCGAGAACGTCCAACCCTACAACGCCGTCACCGCCCCGATCAACATTGCGGCCGCCGCCACATCGCCGGCATCCATCCACCTGAGCTGGACGGACAATAACGCGTATGAGTCCTCGTACATCATCGAGCGATCGCGCAGTAAGAACGGCACCTTCTCGGTCATAGGTACCACCGGCGCGGGTGCGAGCAGCTTCGACGACGCGCACCTGGCATCCAACACCTTGTATTATTACCGCGTGCGCGCCGCCAACGTCACGGGCGCGTCGGACCCCAGCCTTCGCGCCGTGGCGCGAACCGCCATCTGACCTATCGAAGGAAATCCCCAATGCCGTCCGGCCCTGTTCAATCGCCTACCAACCCATTCCGCCAGAAGCGTCCCCGTGCAGACGCGCGCGCTCTTCGCCGCGCCTGTGCCCCCGTTGCAATCGCGATGATTGAGCCGTTGGAGGATCGCCAACTGCTCTCGGCCGCCCTCGGCTCCGCGCGCCACCTCCACCACATGCATCACGTGGATCACCAACGACACCTGCGCCAGATAAAAGTCAGCCGCTCCATCCAGGCGACGGCGACCACCGCGCTTGCGGCCGCCGCCCCCGCGCCCATCGTCAGGCCCGATCACATTGTCATCGTAATCGAAGAAGACCGCGCATCAGGCGCGATCGGCGACATCGCCCACATGCCCTACTTCAATCAATTGGCTGCTTCAGGACTGGTCTACACCAATTCGCACGGCGTCGCCCACCCCAGCCTCCCAGACTACCTCGCGCTCTATTCAGGATCCACGCAAGGCATCACCGACAACGGCAACAACCACACGTTTACGGGCCCAAACCTCGCCAAATCGCTCAACTCCACGCTGCTGCCATCCGGCCAATACCTGAGCTTCGCCGGCTACACCGAAAGCCTCCCCCGCGACGGCGACACCACCACGCGCATCGCCGGCGACCCCAACGACCCCACCGCCCCCCCCCGACCTCTACATGCGCAACTACAACCCGATGGCGCAGTTCACCGATGTCGGCGCGCACGGCGCAACCGCCATTACCAACGCCCAAGTCAACAAGACCTTCGCCAGCTTCCCCACCACCGCCGCCGGCTTCGCAAATCTCCCAACGGTCTCCTTCATCATCCCCAACAACCTGCACAACACCCACGGCTCCAACGAGCAGGCCCCCTACGCCACCAATCCCTCCGAATACAATTTCCTCCGTGCCAATGCCGACACGTGGCTCAAGGCCAAACTCGACGGCTACCTCCAATGGGCCAAGGCCAACAACAGCCTCCTGATCGTCACCACCGACGAGGAGGAAACCGATTCCACGCCCACCAGCAACCTCACCACGATCATTAACGGCGACCCGGACCTGGTCGTCCCCGGTTCCAACGCAACCTCCTTCAACCACTTCAACGTCCTGCGAACCATCGAGGACATGTACGGCCTGACCCCGCTCGGCACCACCGCCACGGTCTCGCCTCTCACCCTCAACGCCCTCGGCCAACTCTCCTACCCCGGCCAGATCACAAGCCAGGCAGATTCCTCGACTTCATTAACCTCCAGCAACAGCGCGCCGGTCTGGGGCCAGAACGTCACCTTTACCGCCACAGTCACCGGCGCATCAGGCGTTCCAACCGGCACCGTGACATTTAAGGATGGAACCACCATCCTCGGCAGC
>JAQGHM010000368.1 GCA_028291615.1 Phycisphaerales bacterium
CCTTGAACGCATTGGTTTGCGACACGCGCTCCATCAGGTCCTTGAGGAGCGTGTTGTCAACCAGGGTGGGCGCGGCCTTGTTGGGGGAGGTCAGTTCGAGCGTGATCAGGTAACCGCGATCGGTGGGGGCGGCGGGGGTCGTGCCGCCAGCGCCTTCCTGCGCGGCCGGTGCGGGCGCGACACGTCCTCGACCGCTGTCCTCGTACGCGCTTCGGACGTTGCCGACGAAGCGGCCGCCTCTATCACCGCCGGCGGGCGCGTACGCCTGGATCTGCCCACCGCCTGGGCCGGCGCTGGGCTGGGCGAGCATCTTGAAGTTGTCGGAATCCATCTTGAGCGACGGGCCGAGGTCGGGGAGGTATTGCGAGTTGACCGATTCGATGAAGACCTGCTGGCGGTCGGCGCGGGGGATGGCCTTGAGCTTCTCGGGTGAGTCGCCGTTCTGGGCGGGGAGGGCGCGGGTGATGTCGTACCAGAGGTCGGCCCAGACGTCGCGATACATTTGCAGCGCGTTGATGTTGCTGACCTTGGTCTTGTCGGGACCGCCGGAGCTTTCGACGGTCTGCCAGTCGCGGTCGAAGCCGTCGGCCTGGCTGACGGTGCGGTCAATCTGCTGCTGAAGCGGGAGCTTGGCGTCGAACTGGTCGTTGTGGAAGTAGTAAGTGCCGTACTTGACGCCAGCGGCGACGACGCAGACGGCGGCGGCAGTGGCGAACCACTTGGTTTTCTCCTGCCAGATCTTCGCCTTGCGAATTTCCTGCGGGAGCAACGAGGAACCGATCTTGCCCTGGCCCATGGCTTGGAGGGCGAGGCCGTACGCACCGGCCATGGAGGCGATGTTGTCGTTAAGCAGGGCGGCAAGGCGGCCGTCGGCGGGCGCGCCGGCCTGGAAGGCATCGAGACGTTCGACGTCGATCTGGAGATTCTGCTGCAGGTATTTCTGAAGTGTCGGGAGGCGGAAGGTGTTGCCCAGCGCGACGATCCGCTTGATGCGGCTTTCGCGGTGAACCGACGAATAGAAGCCGATCGAGCGCTGAATCTCAGCAACCAGGTCGGCGAAGATCGGGCGCATGGCCTGGAAGATCTGGCGGGCGTACTTGCTGGTCTGCGCGTTGCGTTTGAGCTCTTCGGCCTTGGCGAAGTTGAGCTTGAACGACTTCACCAATGCCTCGGTGAAGTTGTTTCCGCCGATGGAGACCGAGCGAAGCCAGACGGTCTCGCCGTCGGCAATGATCAGGTCGGCGTTCTCGGCGCCCAGGTCCAGGATCATCGTGGTGCCGTCGGAGAGACGGTTGTCGTAGTACATCGCGTTGTAGACGGCCAGTGGGCTCATCTGCACGACCTGGACGTTCATGTCCATGTCGGTGAAGTACTTGATCTGCTGGTTTACCAGTTCGCGGCGCATCGCGAAGATGCCGACTTCGACATCGGGTGATTCGGGCTGGCGGAAGAGCTGGTAGGACCACTCGACCTGGTCAAGCGGAAAGGGGATCTGCTGGATGGCTTCGAACTTGACAATCTCGGGGATCTTCTTTTCCTCGACCGGCGGCAGCTTGATGAAGCGGGCGAAGGAGGATTGGCCGGATACGCCGATGGAGACGACCCCGCCCTTGGTCAGGTGTCGCTGGGCGAAATTTGCCAGCGCGGTCTGAATGAGGGACTCGCGGTTGTCACCGGAGTTGGAGAGGACCTGTTCGTGCTCGATGACTTCGACATCTTCCATGCGGAGGGAGTCGCCGTCGCGGACGAGCTTGATCGCCTTCAACGCGCGATTGCCGATATCGATACCCCAGGCGAATCGTGGATTAGCCATGATGTTTCCTCGTGTCGTCAACACCGCCCGTGGGCGGGTGGATTTGATTTTGTGCGCCGCGGCGCGAGTCGCGCGACGGACGCTTCGGTGATAGACTCTAAGGTGTAACGTCAAGCGGCGGTATGTTCAACCCTGATAACAGGGCGGAACAGGCTAGCCGACAACCAATAGGACGAAAACATGGCCCCGGGAGTTCGGTCGGTTATGATCCTTTCGTTGGAGTTTTTGGCCGGATCAGGCATCGCATGAAAACCTTTTCGATCACGACCCTAGGTTGCAGGGTCAACCATTACGAGAGCGAGCAACTCGCCACGCTCCTGCGCGGCCGCGGGCTGGTGCAGGCGCCGCCGGAGCGGGCGGACGTGCGCGTGGTGCACACGTGCAGCGTCACGGTTCAGGCCGCGAGCAAGAGTCGGCAGTCGGTCCGTCGAATGACCCGACTGTCCATTCTCAGCCCGGCGCCCGCTGGCGATCGTGAAGCAGCATGCATCGGGGTGACCGACCCCATTGCCGCCATTCGCGCCGCCTCGGACTCATCTTTATCGGACGCATCATCCATCCCGCTGGACGCTTCAGATGCCGCCAGGCGCTGCCGGGTCATCGTCACCGGTTGCTGGGCCACCAGCCACCCGACGGAGGCCGCGGCGTTGCGCGGGGTCGATGCCGTGCTGGGGCATCATCAGAATGTCGAGCGGGAACTTTCTCGTCTCCTGACTCAGTGGGAGGCGGAGGAGCAAACCTCGCGCTCACCAACAAGCCCTGGCCGGGGAGCGGCCGAATCCAAAACGCACGCCGAACCAATTTCGCCCGAGCCGATTGGGAATGATAAATGGATGATACAACAGGCTGGAACTCGGGCGGAACTGATCACAACTGCTAATGAACCACACCGCGCGAACGAAGTCAACGTTAAATTAGAATCCGATGAGAATCCTTGTGAAGAAGTGAACGAAGTCGCAGTGAAGAAGGGGAGTGGAATGACGACGCTGCCGCAGTTAGGCGAGCGACAAACTGGACATCAGCGCGCGTTTTTGAAAGTGCAGGATGGGTGTGATGCGCACTGCACCTACTGCATCATTCCGCAACTGCGGCCGGTGCTCTGGAGCAAGCCGATCGACGAGGCCGTAGACGAAGCGCGGCGCTTGGTTGGCGCTGGACACGTCGAACTGGTGCTGACCGGCATTTTCCTCGGCGCATACGGTCAATCGACGGCGCTACGCCGACGGCAGACGGTGAGCACCGCCGAGCCGCTGGGGAAACTGGTCGAAGCGCTCTGCACGCGCGTGCCGGGGCTGGGGCGGCTTCGCATGTCCTCGCTGGAACCGGGCGATCTCACTGAAGAATTGATCGGGACGTTGCGGGGGCATCCGCAGGTCGTGCCTCATTTTCACCTGCCGCTGCAGAGCGGGTCGGATGCGCTGCTCCGCCGGATGAACCGGCAGTACGGCCGCCAGGATTTTCTGGAAATGGCGGCGCGGGTGGAAGCAGCGTTCGACCGTCCGGCGATCACGACCGACATTATCGTCGGCTTCCCCGGCGAGACCGACGCGGAGTTCGAGCGGACGCTCGAGGTCGTCGAACGCGTTCGCTTCATCCACATCCACGCTTTTTCATATTCACCGCGTCCGAAAACCGCGGCGGCGCGATGGACGAAGGAATACGTCCGCGGGCCGATCGTCAACCAGCGCATCGACCGCCTGCGCGAATTGTCTTCCGCTCACTCACTCGAATTTCGCCGGCGGTTCGTCGGCGAGACAGTCGAGGTTCTGGTCGAGCGGCCATCCGGCGATGAGCGGGAGATGGAAGTGCTCGCGGGATTCCGGCACGGGCGATGCGAGCGTTACTTCGCCGTGCATTTCGAGAGCGGTGGATTAGAGCCCGGCACGCTCGCCCGGGTGCGAATCGATCGAATCATGCCCACGCGGACGTTCGGCACGTTGTTGGAGCGGGCGCGATGATCGCGGTCGTCCAGCGGGTAAGCGAAGCGCGGGTCGTCGTCGATGGCCGCACAGTCGGCGAGATCGGCCCGGGCTTGCTCGTACTGGCGGCGGTGGAAAAGGACGATGCGCCGGCGGACATCGAGTGGACCGCCAACAAGCTCGTCGTCCTGCGCATCTTCCGCAACGGTGACAAACACCTCGACCTGGACGTGAAGCAGACGGGCGGGTCCGTGCTGCTGGTGAGCAACTTCACCGTTGCCGGCGAGACGCGAAGGGGCCGCCGCCCATCGCTCGACGGCGCGGCGTCGCCAGACAAGGGGCGCGAGCTGTTCGACCTGCTGGTAGCCGCGGTCAAGGGGCTTGGCGTGCCGGTGGCGACGGGGGAATTCGGCGCGGACATGAAAGTCTCGCTGACCAACGACGGCCCGATCACGTTCCTGGTCCGCAGCCGCGAGCAGGTCGCCGCGGTTACACCATCGTCTTCATAAAGCGCGCGAAGTGCGGCACGCTCACCTCGGGCGCGGGGGCGATTTCAGGATGCCAGCGCCGCTCGGTTTCCAGGCAGTACCAGCCGTCGTACCCGATCCCCCGCAGCGCCTTGAAGACGTCCGCCAGGGGCAGGTCGCCTTCGCCGAGCAATTTCGGCACCTGCTTACCGTCTCGCGTCAGTGAATCCTTCAGGTGGATGTGCCGGATATGCCGCCGCAATGCCTCGGCGGTGTCGCGCGGCGATTCCCCGGCGCGGAAGGTGTGTTCGACATCCCACAACAGCGCCGCGTCAGCCGGATCGAACTCGTGAAGCAGTTGCCGCGCCGACGCGCTGGTGGACCAGGCATCATGCGTCTCGAGAAGCGGCTGGGTTCCGTGCGGCTTGCAGATCTTCACGATCTGCCGGAGATGCCGCGCCGCCATCGCCAGCGCCTCGTCGTGACTGATTCCCTTCGGCAAAGCGCCGCCGAAGACGCGTAGGTAGGGCGTTCGCGTCTTGCCCGCAAGCGTTGCGTAACGGTGGGCCTCGTCAAGCATCTCCTGCCAGCGATGCGCGCTGGGGGAGATCAGCGTCACCGACGTGTTGAAGCAGGGAATCTTCAAATGATGCCCATTGATCTGCGCCAGCGTCTGATCGAGTTCAACCGTAAACTCCGGCAGGCGGGTGACGTCGATCTCCGCGCCCAGCCCGCGGAAGTCGATCCCGCCGACGCCCGCCGACACGCACGCCTCGATCACCTGCGTCAGCGACCAATCGGGACAGGCCAGGGTGGAGATCGTAAGATTCATCGACCCGCAGTTTTCATTTCGCGCGGCACATTTGTCAAAGGCTTCCCGCCGGCGCTCGATTCGGCTAAAAGGAATGAGTCGCTCGCCCGCGGTGTGGCGGGCGCATGCGTTAGAGGAAAACCATTTCGATGAAGCGATTCACCTTCGAAGTCTACACTGAAGGCAACAGCGATGTGCAGAACCTCAGCCCGCAGGTCGCCAAGCACCTCCGCAAGATCGGTGGCGACGGCATCCTCCACCTCTTCGTCGTCGGCAGCACAGCCGCCATCACCACCCTCGAATACGAACCCGGCCTCGTGAAGCACGACCTGGCCGCGCTGATGCAAAAACTCATCCCCGACGACGCCACCTACCAGCACGAGCAAACCTGGAATGACGACAACGGGCACAGCCACCTGCGGTCGGCCCTTCTCGGACCGGGCGTCACCATCCCGTTCACCGATGGCAAATTGCTGACGGGCGAATATCAGCAGGTCGTGCTGGTCGATTTCGACACGCGGCCGCGCAAGCGCGTCGTTATCGCCACCGTGCTGAACTGAATCTTCTTGACCCACAGCACTCCCATCTGAGGCGGCACGCCCCTTGCACGCTCCGTGTGACACATTTGGAAGGTGGCTCGACCACCGCACGGATTGTTCTTGCAGGAGTTGCCGACATGTCCCAGAAACGCCGCCAACCCAACAGCCCCGACGTTGACACCGGCCACGCCATCGGCCCCACTTCAATCCAAGGCGCTGAAGCGTCTGAGATTCCAGGCGAGCGCGGATCGGTGGATACTGACCCGCGCCGCATTGCCAATCGAAAGTTGCCCGGTCAAACCGGTGAGAATGCCACCGGCGACGTCGGCGAGCGCGCGCTCCCCGAATCCGCCGACGCTGACGATCACGGTGGCCGCAAGCGCAACTGACTGGTCAAAGCTTTGACGCCGACTGAAACATCGGCTGATAATGCGCACCGGCCGTGCCAGAGATCTGGGCGTGGCGGAAGACATTTCAGCGGGCCACATCATGAAGCATTTCCCAATTTGCAGCGCAGCGATGCTCCTCTCGCTCGCGTGCAACGCCTTTGCCGAAGTGCCGTCCCAATGGGTTCATCCCGGCCCCGACGGCAAACTCATCTACCGCACCACGCCCGCAGGCGACCGCATCATGGATTTCTCCTACGCCGGCTATATGGGCGGCGGCGTCGCGCTCCCGACCGTGCAGGTAAAACAAACCGTCCACCCCACCGGCGGCGACGACGACACAAAGCCAATCCAAGCCGCCATCGATCAAGTCGCCAAGCTTCCGCTCGAAAACGGCTTCCGCGGGGCAGTCCTCCTCGCCCCCGGCGTCTTCATCTGTCCCGAATCGATCACGATCCCCGCCAGCGGCATCGTCCTGCGCGGCAGCGGCAGCGCCGCCGCAAACGCGAGCACCATCAAGATGACCGGCAAGCCCCACCTCGCGATCAACGTGCGCGGCCCCGGTGGCGTTGGGCGTGCCCAGCAGGGGGGCGACGCGCGCGATGCAATGACGACGTCAATTGCTGACGCTTATGTCCCCTCCGGCGCAATCTCCTTCACGGTCGCCGGCGCCAAAGGCTTCACTGTTGGCGACACTATCGTCATCCGCCGCCCCGTCACCGCCGCATGGGTCAAATTCATGCAGATGGACGACCTCATGCGCGACGGCAAGCCGCAGACGTGGATCAAGACCGGCAGCACGACGAACGCCGAGCGAACGATTGCCGCGATCGCCGGCAACAAGATCACGCTCGACGTCCCCCTCTCCGACTCGTTCGACGCCAAATACTTGAGCCCGCCCGGCACGGCAGTCGTGAAATTCTCGCCGCCCGCGCGCCTGTCGCAGGTCGGCATCGAATCGCTTCACATCGAATGCCCGCCGCAGGAGATCAGTCACACCCAGCCGCACTTCACCGCCCTGCGCCTCAATGGCGAAGACTGCTGGGCCCGCGACCTCATCATCGATGAGACGATGAACAGCGTCGCCGTCAGTGGCCGACGCATCACGCTCACAAACGTCGCGGTGAATCGCAAAGCCAAACACCAGGGCTCGTCCAAACCCGCCGAGTTCGCCCCCAACGGCTCTCAGGTTTTAATGGATCGCTGCACCGTAAGCGCCGACAACGTCTGGTTCGTCGCCACCGGCGCAGGCGTATCAGGCCCAGTCGTCGTGCTCAACTGCACCTTCACGGGCAACGGCCGCGCCGAATCCCACCAGCGCTGGTCCACCGGCATGCTCTACGACAACTGCCAGGCCGAGGGCGGCGGCCTGGAATTCCGCAACCGCGGCGCAATGGGCTCTGGCCACGGCTGGTCCATGGGCTGGGGCGTCATGTGGAACTGCCGCGCCAAAGACTACGTCATGCAAAATCCGCCCGGCGCAATGAATTGGCTGATCGGTTGCACCGGCGAGAACACCCTCAAACCCCGCCCCTTCGACACCAAGCCGATGTTGCCCGCCGGCGTCGAAGAAGCAACCGGCACGCCGGTCACGCCGCGAAGTCTCTACCTGACCCAACTATCAGAACGGCTAGGGCCGGTGGCATTGAAGAAGATCGGGTACTGATCGATCCGCAGCGTGTTATTCGCCAAAAAAGTCGCGG
>JAQGHM010000101.1 GCA_028291615.1 Phycisphaerales bacterium
TGGCGGTGATGACGATCACGGGGATCATCAACCGTGAGTCGCTGCGGATCATGACACTGGTGTTGGGGGCAGGGGCGGCGATGGCAGGGCCGGCGTTCCAGTATGTGATCCCGGAACTGGTGCCACCCAGCGAGTTGCCGCTGGCAATCGCGCTCAATTCGGTGGCGCTGAACATTGCGCGCGCGATCGGGCCGGCGCTGGCGGGGATCGTGCTGGCGGTGGCGGCGCATTGGCTGGCGCCGGTACAGGCGACGGGGCTTTCGTTTGTTATCAACGCGGTGGCGTTTGTCGGGGTGATCTGGGTGCTGGTGCGATGGAAGCGTGCGCCGCAGAAGCAGCTCGTGCATCGCGAGACGCTCGGCGGGGCGGCGATGACGGCCTTCCGGTACACGGCGCATTCGCCGGCGCTCCGCGCGATCCTGATCCGCGTGGCGGCATTTATCCTGTGCGCCGTGATCGTCTGGGCGCAGCTCGCGATCATTGCCAAACAGCAGCTTAAGGGGGGCGAGGTCGTCTACACGATCATGATGGCGTGCGTGGGGTTTGGCGCGGTGATCGGCGTCTTCTTCATGCCCAAGATGGACAAGCGATTTTCCACCGACGGCATGGTCTCGATCTGCACGGTGGCGTTCGGGCTGGCGCTGGTGGGGCTTTCGCAGTGCAAGGGGGCTTTTGCGAACGTCTGGCTGGCTGGGGCGCTGGCGGCGGTGGTCGGGTTCAACTGGGTGATCGTGCCGACGAACTTCAACATCGCGACGCAGCGGTCGGTGCCGGGATGGGTGAAGGGGCGCGCGATCGCGATGTACATGACGGTGCTGTTCGGATCCTTCGCGGTCGGAAGCCCGATCTGGGGAAAGGTTTCGACAGCGGTGGGGATTTCCAATGCGTCGTTTATCGCGGGCTGCCTGGTGGCGCTGGGGTCGCTTCTGGCGATCCCGTTTCCGCTTACGCGGGCGAAGGGGCAGGATTTTGGGCCGGCGAATCGTCCCGCGCCCGCCGACGCGCCGCCCGGCCCGGCGGATCTGGAGATGGTGCTGGCGTATCCGGTCGAGCGGGCGCGGGCGGGAGAGTTCGAGCGGGTGATGCACGGCAACGTGCGGCCGCAACGCTTGCGGAACGGGGCGACGCGGTGGGTGCTTGCGCCGAGCGAGGCCGGGTCGGAGTCTGCCAACGGGACAGTGCTGTACGAGGAAGTCTTTGCGTTTACGAGCTGGAGCGATCGCCTCCGCTTCCACGCCCGTACCACAAAGGCGGACGCCGCGGCGGAGGAGGAGGCGCTTAAGTTTGTCGTCGGGCCGCAGCCTGCGCCGGTGTATCGGCCAGTGGTGCTCGGGACGCCCCCCCTTGAGCCGATGGTTTCGGGGCGGCGTATGGCCAGCCCGCCGCCGCTGATTAACTGGGATTTCCTGGCGACTCGATTTCTCGAAGAGCTGGGGACGATGGTCAACCGCATGATGGGGGAACGGCCCGAGCCGCGCGATCGCCGCGGTCGCAAGCGGTGAGGATTTCCCTTAACATCGAAGGCGTGCGAAGACTTTATTTCTTTCTGTTGTCGCTCGCGCTGCTCTGCAGCGCTTGTACGCCTCCCAAGCCTTCGGGCAGCCTCGCAGCCGCGACTAAACCGGCAAGCAAGCCGGTGGTGGCGCAGTGGACACCGCGAGCGTATCCGACCGATCAGGTGAACTTCATCGCGATGGGGGACTGGGGTTCGGGCGGGCAGGAGCAGAAGGACGTCGCCAAGGCGCTGGCGACCTATGTTGACGGGACGGGGATCCAGTTCAACGGCCTGCTCACGCTGGGCGATAACTTTTACGTCCAGCTCAAGGACGTAGAGGATTATCAGTTTCAGTCGCTGTTCGAAGACATGTTCGATGCCCGGCGGCTGAACTTCCCGTTCTACGTCACGCTGGGCAACCACGATTACGAGAAGGATAAGGCGAAGATCGAGCTGGCGTATGCGGCCAAGCACCCGGATTCGCGCTGGAAGTTCCCGAGCCAGTGGTATCGCCTGGATCTGCCGGAAGACAAGCCGCTGGTCACGGTGCTGATGCTGAACAGCAACAAGCCGCGGATGACGAGCGAGCAGTGGGACGAACAGATCAAGTGGATCGACGAGCAGTTGTCGCAGCCGCGGGCGACGAAGTGGACGATCGCCTGCGCGCATCATCCGCTGTTTTCGAACGGAGCGCACGGCGACAACGGCGTTCTGCAGGTGCAGTGGGGGCCGATCTTCAAGAAACACAAACTGGATTTCTACCTCTGCGGCCACGACCACGACATGCAGCAATTGCAGGTGCCCAACTGGAGCACGACGTTCGTGCTCGCGGGCGGCGGGGGGAAAAAGCCGACGAAAATGCGGCGGGACATCCGCGGGCCGTTTTCGAAGAGCATGAACGGGTTCTCCCACCTGCAACTCTTCGAAGACCGCGCGATCGTGCACTTTGTGAACGGGGCGGACGCGAAGGTGGTGCACGAGATCCAGCGGACGCGCGACGGCGAGGTGAGCACGCTGGTGAAGGGGATGAGCGACAAGGCAACGACGCAGCCGCTGAAGGTGCTGCTGGGGATTGACCTGGATGAGAAGAAGGAAGGGCCGAAGGACCCGGCGAAGACGCCTGCGAGTCCGGAGGATTAGGGGGGGCCGGCAATCGGCCGGTAGTCCGAGTTCAACGCGTGGTTATGCAGTAGGCCGTTGCCCGCCTACGGTCGTATTGGACCACCCTTGGTTTTGATCCATCCAAATGATTGACTTCCAGTACCAGAACGCTGAGAGCAACAGTCCAACTCCCCAAAACCAGCGACCGCCGGATATGAAGCCAAGTACCACCGAGACGGCGGCGCCGACGAGACAACCCCAAACGAACAAACAAGCCGACAAGCGATTAGGCACACCCCAAAGCCCCCACTTCACCCATGCCGGACGGGGAATGCGTGGTGTGGCATATTCCAACGATTGCGGGGGGTTCGTTTGCTCTTGCTGCATAACGCAAGCTGTTTGGCGACCGCGACCGCGCCGAAGTGGCGTTCAACTCCGAAAAGCATACCGCAGGACCGGGGCCATTGCAGCGCGTTGCTATTGCGCCCGATGAAACAGCCACCAGATAAATACCGTCGGGATTGCGGCGGCTAACGAGCAGATAAGCACGATTAACGCGCAACCGGCGACGTGCATTGCGGCGCTCATCGATGGAAGGGATGTTGCGGTTTGGAAGGTGAAGTCGAAAAGTTCATGGCGATGCAGCAAGGCCGCTCGCTCGATGTAGTCGCGGTCAGATAGACGTAGACTCTTCAAATTGCAAATCATCAGTTCGCGAATTTCGTTATCCGTGACGGAACCCGATGGCTTGAACGCATAGCCGGAACCGTCATGGGTGGTCGAGAAAACGTGATGGTTTCGATCGATGATTCGGTACCCATCGTTGGCGACCCAGCCCGGTGAATCGGCGGGATCTGCGTCGAAATCAGCGCTTGGCATCGGAATGAGGGAGCGCTGCCGTTTGGTTTGCCGTAGGCTGTGGAGGAGAACGGGGAATCTCGGTTGTACTTCCGAAGGCATCGGGGGTGTTGATGGCGAACCGCCGCCATGCGTCGATACCGCGAATTACCCGCGGCCGTTGTAGAAGCTTGGTCGCCCACGGAGTTGCAGCACCACATGGACCACCAGCTCGATGCCGATGAAGGCGAGTCCGCCTAGCCACCAGGCCGGCCATCGCGCCGGCTGAAATGGGGCCAACGCCATCGCGGTCAGATACATGCCCACGGCCAGTGCCGCGCCGCCGACGAACCACGCCGCAACACGCGCTGCCAGCTGCAAGGAACGCGCGTTGGGAAGGCGCGGGCGCAGCCAGTTCAGGAACCACAACTCCACCCAGTGGCCCCCGAACGAAGGCCAGAGCGCCAGCAGGGTGGCGATCGGCCAACGCGCGAGCCCGCCCCACCTTAGAGCCAGCACGGCGCCGACGACCAGCGCAATCACGCCCGTGCGCAGCAGCGTTATGCGAAGGGGTTCTCGATAAGGCTGCCATTGTGATGTCATCGAGGGCGGGTTTTATGTTTTGCGGCGCAGGAGGCAGGCGAGGGGGAGGGCGATGAGGAGCGCTGCGGCAGGTTCTGGGACAGCGGCGGGATTGGTGAAGAGGGATTGGACGTCCGCGGGCGTGAGGGCGTTGTCGAAGACGCGGATCTCGTCAATGAGGCCGGCGTAAGCGTTTATGGGCGTGCCGGCGTTGTTGTAGCCGCCGGCGATGAAGGGGGCGGTGTTGGCAGTTACGGGATTGAAAAGGGTGAAGGAGGACTGGAGGACGCCATCAACGTAGAGCGATTGCATGTTGGTGCCTGAGCCAACGTCACGATACGTGCCGACCAGTTGGTGCCATTGGCCGTCGTGGACGACGATGGTGGATTGGGGGTGTTGACGCCGGTGACGAAGAACCGGGCGCGGTTGGCGGCGGTGCCGTCGCTGGTGTCGTTGACGATAAGGAAATAGCCGTTGGCGGAGCCGCCGTTGTGTTTCCCAACGGGAAGGAGGAAGGCCGTGTCGCTGGTGTCGGTTTTGATCCAGGCGAGGATCGAGAAGTTCGAAGTGCCTGGGAAGCTGAAGTTATTGCCGAAGTTAACGAGACTGTTGGCGGCTCCGGTGGTGAGGCGGACTGCGCCGCCGGCGATGCCCTGACCGGGGGCAAAGGTGGCGCTTCCCTGAAGTGCGCCGGTGACCGAGCCGACGGCGGGGGTGGCGATGACGCCAGCCGGCTCATCGAAGTGCCAGGCCGCGATGAGGCTCGCGGAGGCCGGGCGCGCGCAGAGGAGCGTGCACAGGAGGATGGCCCGTAAGATCGTGGTGCGCTTCATGTTCTCTCCCCAAAAGCTCAGGATTTTCCTCTTTGAATTATTGTGACATCGCGCTGGGCTTGCAAGGAAAAAGTCGGAGGTGTTTGGAAGCAGGGGATCGGCGGTGACCACGCCGGCGGCTGGATTGCTTGGGTAAATCGGGTATACAGGGCAGTATGGGTCTTGTCAGTGTGCAAGTTTGGGATGCGACTGGGAATAAACGCCAGGAAGTCGAGATGCCGGATGATGCGCCGGTGAATCGGCTGATCGCCGTGTTGCTGCAGAAGATGAATTTTCCGCAATATGCGCCGGACGGGCAGCCGCTGAGTTACAAGATTCATCACCGGGCGAGCGGGAAGCAGTTGCTGGATGCGCAGACGCTGGGGCAGGTGGGGGTAAAGAGCGGGGATATCCTTCGGTTGCAGCCCGAGATTACGGCGGGCTAATTTGCCGATCGCGCAGCCTGCATCAGGTTACTCATCTCCTTGAGCACCGCTGCGTTATCTCCCGCGACGTTCTTCGTCTCTCCGGGGTCGCTTGATAGGTCGTACAACTCGCTGTTCTTCGCGACCGGGCGGGGAATGTACTTCCAGTTTCCCTTGCGCATGCCGAGCATGACGCCGCCGCCTTGTTCTACGAGGGTTTCGCGGCCGGTCATTTTCTCGCCGAGCAGCGCGGGCAGGACGTTCTGGCTGTCGGGGCCTGCGCCGGCGGGCACTTCCGCGCCGGCCAGCGTTGCCAGTGATGCCAGCAGATCGACCTGGCAGATTAGTGCGTCCGAGACGCCGCCGGGCTTGATCCGCGCGGGCCAGCGCGCGACGAAGGGCATTCGCGTGCCGCCCTCGTAGACGGTGTACTTCCCGCCCTTCCAGGGGCCGGCCGGGGCGTGGCCATTCAGGTCGGCCACCGCGCCGTCCTGATAGCCGTCGTCCACTACCGGCCCGTTGTCGCTGCTGACGATCACGAGCGTGTCGTCGGTGAGCTTGAGCCGATCCAGCGTCGCCATGATTTCGCTGACGCTCCAGTCGAATTCCTGGATGACGTCGCCGCGCACGCCGCATTGGCTCGTGCCGACGAAGCGCGCGTGCGGCGTGCGCGGGACGTGGACGTCGTGGGTGGCGAAGTAGAGGAAGAAGGGCTTGTCCTTGTTGTTCTCGATGAAGGTAACGGCGCGCTTCGTGAGCACGTCGGCGATGTCTTCGTCTTTCCAGCGCGCCGCCTGGCCGCCGCTCATGAAGCCGATGCGGCTGATGCCGTTGACGATCGTCTGGTCGTGGCCGTGGCTGGGTTTGAGCGTGAGCAACTCGGGGTGCTCCGCGCCGGTCGGTTCGTTGCCGATTTTCTTGGCGTAATTGACCTCGATCGGGTTGCTCGAATCGGCATTGAGCACCCGGCGGTTTTCGACAAACACGCACGGGACGCGATCGACGGTGGCGGGGATGATGAAGTTTGAATCGAAGCCGATCTCCATCGGGCCGGGCTTGATCTCCTCGTTCCAGTTCAGTTTGCCGGTGCCGAGGCCGAGGTGCCACTTGCCGACTGCGCCCGTGGCGTAGCCGGCCTTGTGGAGGATGGAGGGGAGCGTGGGGCGGGCGGGGTCGATGATGAGCGCGGCGTCGCCGGGGAGGATGCCGGTTCCTTTCTTTCGCCAGGCGTATTCGCCGGTCATGAGCGAATAGCGGCTGGGCGTGCAGGTTGCGGAGGTGGAGTGGGCGTCGGTGAAGCGCAGGCCCTGGGCGGCGAGTTTGTCGATGGCGGGGGTCTTCACCTTGGTCGCGCCGTAGCAGCCGACGTCGCCGTAGCCGAGGTCGTCGGCGAGGATGATGATGATGTTGGGGCGGCGGGGTTCTGCTGCTTGAGATTGCGCGCCGACTACGATCATCATCCAGAACAGAAGTACCCCGATGACGCGGCGCGGTGAGTTCATATCTATTGGTATTACCTGAATGCCAGGGCGTTTTCACGGATTACGTCCCCGTGACACGGGCAAGCTTGCCAAATCCGCGCACGTTTCGGAGAGTACCCGCATGCGTATGACCGTTTTGTTCGCGCTAGCGATTCTCGCGGGTCTTGCCGCGCCGTTGCCGCTTCGCGCCGCCGCGCCGGCTTCGCGCCCCGCCACGCAACCCGTCGATCCCAACTGGTGCACGCACGTTACCCACGCCCCTCAGCAGCCAAAGCCGAACCAAGCCGTCCACGTCACTGCCACGATCGCACCTAGCTTTACGAACATCACGCTCCAGTACCAACTGGTAGACCCGGGCGCTTACATCGAGCTCAAAGATCCCGCCTATGCGAAAAACTGGATCGCCTTGCCGATGCACGCTGCCGGCAACGCCTGGACGGCTGATCTCCCCGCCAATCTTCAAACTCATCGTCGCCTGATCCGCTTCCGCATCATGGCCACGGCGGCTGGCGGCCAAAGCGTCACCGCGCCTGGTGTCGCTTCCAACTTCGCCTACTTCGTCTACGACGATCTTCCCGCCTGGACGGGCGCGATCGAACCCAAAAGCGCGGCCGCCAAGCGCGCCGAGCCGGCGGTCTTTCCCGCGGAAGTCTTCGGGCGCGTTCAGCCCTACCACCTGCTGGGCAAGAAGACCTCGATCGAGAACGTGACGTGGAAGGAGCAGACGGGCGGCAAGGAGTACAAGTACACCGGGACGCTGGTCGTGAACGGCGTCGTTCACGATCACGTGCGCTACCGCGCCCGCGGCGGCTCGTGGCGGTACGCGATGGGGAAGAACATGTGGAAGTTCGAAATGCCCGAGGGCGACCACCTCCGCGCCACCGATGATTTCGGGCGCGCGTTCCCCGCGGGGTGGTCCAAGGTCAACCTGCGGCCGTGCATCTCGATGGGCGACTACGGCCGGCGCGGCGAGCAGGGAATGTACGAGTCGGTCGGCTTTCGCCTTTTCAATCTCGCAGGCGTTCCCGCCTGCAATACCGCGTGGGTGCAGCTTCGGATCATCGACGAGGCGGAGGAGTCACCAGCCGATCAGTACACGGGAGACTTCTGGGGGCTTTACCTTGCGATCGAGAATGAGGACGGCCGGTTTCTCAAGGCCCACAAGCTCCCGGATGGCAACCTCTACAAGATGCAGGGCGGCAGCGGTGAACTGAACCACCACGGTGACGGCCAGCCTGCCGACCGCTCAGATCTCGATGCCTTCATCAATGGCTACAACGCCGGCAACACGACGATCGACTGGTGGCGCGCGCACCTCGACCTTGCGTCGTACTACAGCTATCGCGCCATCGTCGAGTGCATTCATCACTACGACATCGGCGAGGGGAAGAACTACGACTACTACCACGACCCGAAGAGCGGCAAGTGGCAGGTCATCCCGTGGGACCTTGACCTCACGTGGGCTGACCACATGTACGGCAACGGCGAGGAGCCGTTCAAGAGCCGCGTGCTCTGGCGCAAGCCGCTGCAGGTGGAATATCAGAACCGCCTGCGCGAGATCCGCGACCTGCTCTTTAACGCGGAACAGACCGGCCAGTTGATCGATGAGTACGCCGCGATCATTTACCCCCCCGGCGCGCCGCTGACAATCGCCGAGGCCGATCGCCGCAAGTGGGACTACCATCCCGCGATGGCGATGGGCGGGCAGTCGGGGCAGGGGCGGTTCTATCAGGCCGCCGCGACCCACGACTTTCACGGCATGGTGGAGCAGATGAAGGCGTACGTGAAGACGCGCGGCGCGTGGGTGGATGAGAACCTGCTGAACGATCCGAAGATTCCGGCGACGCCGATCGCGACCTATACGGGCGACAAGGATCACTCGACGAAGAGTCTTCGCTTCACCGCCTCGACGTATAAGGGGTCGAACCCGTTCGCGGCGATCCAGTGGCGACTGGCGGAGATCACCGCGAAGGGCGCTGCGGGTCCTAACAAGTACGAGATCACACCGGCCTGGCAGAGCGAAGAACTTGCCCAGCCGGATGCCCTGATGATCCCCGCCGATGCCGCCCAACCTGGCCACACTTATCGGGTCCGCGTCCGGATGAAGGACGCAACCGGCCGCTGGAGCCATTGGTCGACGCCGGTTGAGTTCATCGCCGCGCGGTAGTGTCGCTATGGGGGGAGCCGATTTTTACTGGTCGGCCCGATGTTGTCCTTCTTTGCGGTTCCGCCCGACCTGTTCGTATGCGAGCAGCAGGTCCTGAACGGACAGGCGGAGGTCGCGCGGGTCGGCGCCGCGTCCTGCGGTGCGAACGGCCATCACGGCGGCACGTTTGACGACTTCCTTGAGGGTCGCGGGAGTCGCGCCCTCCGTGGCGGCGGCGACCTGGGCGATGTCGCCATCGGGCGGGGCGGTCGCCTTGGCGAAGCGTCGAATCAGCCGGCCTCGGGCGTCCTGGTCGGGCAGCGGGACGTCGATAATCTGATCGACGCGGCCCGCGCGGTCGCGCACCGCGCGTTCGAGACGTTCGAGCGAATTGGTATTCATGACGAAAAGGACCTGCTCGCAGGGTTCGCATTCGTCGATCTGGTTC
>JAQGHM010000378.1 GCA_028291615.1 Phycisphaerales bacterium
CGGGGTCTATCGCGGTGTGAGGTACCGCGTCCGCCGGGCCATGCTGCGCCTCGAAATCGCGCTCGACGACGAGTTCGTCGCCCCTGTGATCCGCGCGATCCGACGCACCGAGTCACCCGGCCGCGCCGACGATTGCAGCGAGTGCATGGTCTTCGTCATTGACATGGACGATTCCCAGCACCTCGCAAGACACGCGTGAACCTCCCATGCCTGAAACCCGCGCCAGCAAGTTCCTCGATCTCATCCGCCGCTCCGAACGCGGGCGGCTCAAGGTCTATCTCGGCTACGGCCCGGGCGTCGGCAAAACCTTTCAGATGCTCCAGGAAGCGCATCGCCTCAAGACCGACGGGATCGACGTCATCGTCGGCCTGGTCGAGTCCCACGGCCGCGCCGAGACCGAACAACTCGTCGCCGGCCTTGAAGTCCTGCCGAGAAGAAAGATCGAATATCACGGGATCACCGTCGAGGAATTCGACGTCGATGGGTGCCTTGCCCGTAAACCTCAAGTTGCCATCGTTGACGAACTCGCCCACACCAACGTCCCCGGCAGCCGGAACGCCAAGCGCTACGAGGACGTTCAGGAACTCCTCGCCGCCGGCATCCACGTCATCACCGCGATGAACGTCCAGCACCTCGAAAGCCTCTACAACACCGTCGAGAGCCTGGTGGGCGTCAAAGTGCGCGAACGCATTCCCGATTCTGTCCTCGCTGACGCCGACCAGGTCGTCAACATCGATCTCGTGCCCGAAGATCTCCAGCGGCGGCTCCGCGAAGGAAAAATCTATCCGAAAGAACGGGTCGCCCCTTCGCTGGAAAACTTCTTCCAGGCCGGCAACCTGGAACACCTGCGCGAACTTGCCCTGCGCGAGTTGGCCAGCCAAATCGACGGCCGCCGCCGCGAACGGCCCGATAGCGCCGCCGTCGGCACCGATCAGATCATGGTCTGCCTCAGCTCGCGCGGCCCCAACAGCGCCCGGTTGCTCCGCTTCGGTTCCCGCCTGGCGGGCCGCCTCAATCGCAACTGGTATGCCGTCTACGTCCAGACGCCCAGGGAAGAGCCGACCGTCATCGATGCCGTCACCCAGCGACTGCTTGCTGACACCCTGACTCTTGCAAACCAACTTGGGGCAACGGTCTTCACGTTCAAGGGCAACGACGTCGCCGATACGATCCTCCGCTTCGCGCGCGAGTACCGCGTCGGCCAGGTCGTCATCGGCAAGCCCCACTCGATCCCATGGTGGAGGCGCCTCCTCGGCTACAAATCCGTCGCCGAACAACTGATCTTCCGCGCGATCAACGTCACCGTCGTCGTCGTGGACGCCGATTCCGAAGAGCAACTGGCAAGCCACCTCCCCGCGGCGCCGAGTTCCGATTCGGCGGCAATCGCCGCGGCCGCCCCCGCCAGACCACCGGCGCTGGCCGACCTCCTCCAGCCCCAGCGCGTCGTAATCTGGGAAGATCCCGTGTCCAAGGAACAGATTCTGCGGACCCTCGCCAAGGCCGCGATTGACGGCACGCCGGGCGTTGACCTTGCGATCGTCGCGGCAAAATTGGCCGAGCGTGAGGCGCAAGGTTCGACCTTCCTCAACGAAGGCGTCGCCCTGCCGCACGCGCGTCTCGACCGCTTAACCGCGCCGCGCCTGGCGATCGGGCTCACGCACGCCGGCGTCCTCGACGCCCCCACGGAAATGCCCGTCGAAGTCATCGTGCTGCTGCTATCTCCCACGACCGGCCCCGCATCCCACCTGCAATTGCTCGCCGCCGCCGGCCGCCGCCTTCAGAAAAAAGACGTCCGCGCCCGCCTTCGCGACGCCAAGACGCCCAACCAAGCCATCTGGGTCTTGCGCGAGTAGGAGGTCCCGATCTGAGCAGGCTTAACTGACAGGTTGGCAGGACTCGCAAATGAGCGAAAACCCCAAGATGGATCACTTTGCACTGCCCACGCCAACAGCGGCAGAAAGCGACTCACGCCGAAAGAGAAGAAACGGCTCGCGATCTTTCTCACGGTCGCGACGTTGATTTGGGTCGGACTTCTCGCCTGCGTCGCTTGGATCGCAATGCGCCCCGCGCCGCTTCGAGGCCAGCGTGTCAGTGCGGAGGCCAACCATGTGTTAGTCAAGGTCGCGGAGTTGCAGCCCGCCGGCGTCAAACTGTTTGAGTATGAGGCGAAGGATGGCCTAACCGTCCGGTTTTTCATCATTTCCTTTGAGAACGGCAGCTACGGCGCAGCGTTCGATGCTTGCGTGGATTGCATGCAGTTCAACGTGGGATTTCGTCCCAAGGATGGCGCGCTGGTCTGTAATCGTTGCGGGGAGCGGTTCACCTTTGCCAAACTCGGTGAAAGCTCCAGCGGCTGCGATCCCGTTTTGCTCCGATTTCAGCGGGGATCAAGCTATCTCATTTTCAATAAAGACGACCTTTAGGCTGGTCTCAAGGGAGCTTCTCGGGCGCGAACTTCTCGCCCTTGTCCTCTTTCTTGCCTTCTGCCAGCAACCTGACGGAAGGCTGACGTGCCGCGAGATGGCTCGCGGGCGCAGGGACGGCCAGGGCAATTCCCCCCGTCAGTGTCACTCCCAATGCAGCAACTATGAACGTGTCGCGTTTCATCCGTCAGCATCCTTTCTCCGGGCTAAAACGCCGGCCGGAACCGCTTCCCTTCTTGCTGTTGACTCCAATTTTAGACTGTCACCGGCTCAGGCATTGTCACACGATCCGCAGCCGCAGAGGTCACCACATCCTCGCGCCGGTGCCAAAGTCGGTACAAGGCGGGAAGCACGATGAGCATGAGCAGCGTAGAAGAGACAATTCCGCCAATGACCACGGTGGCCAGCGGCTTTTGAACCTCGGCCCCCGTGCCGGTCGCCAGCGCCATCGGCACGAACCCGAGTGAGGCGACCAGCGCCGTCATCAGAACGGGGCGCAAGCGGGTGAGCGATCCCCGCTCAATCGCTTCTTCCAACGGGATGCACACCTTGCCACGTCGCTTGAAAAGCATCTCATCACGTCCGGCCACACCGCCATTTCATTCGGCGGGGGAGCCTTCGTAAGCTGCTGGCGGAACTCACGTCCAACGGCAATGCCGCGAGCTACCAGAACGATTTCGTCAAGCGTGCTAAAGCGTTCGTCGGTTGGTTGCGACGTGAGGGGCGCATGTCCGCCGATCCCTTTGCCAACGTTCGTAGAATCAACGAGCGGCACGGGGTCAAGAAGCGTGCCCGCCGTCCCTTGTCCGACGAGCAGGCGGCGTCGCTACTGCGTGCCGTCCCGGCAGACCGTCGTATCAAGTACGCCTTCGGTTTATACGCGGGCCTTCGGCGATCCGAGCTGGCCGATCTTCGATGGAGTGACCTTCGTCTGAATGAATTACCTCATCCTTTCATCCAGCTACGCCAGGAGCAAACGAAAAACGGGAAGGCTGATGTGCTGCCGCTTCACCCGTACCTCGTCACGCTGCTTGAGGACATAGTTCAAGGAGATCCCTCCGAGCGTGTTGTGTCCAGCGTCCCGGACATGAAGACGATGGCTGTAGACTTGGTGCGGGCAGGTGTCGCAGAGTTCACGACCGATCCTAACGAGGGTGTCGCGGTAAAAGGCGAAAAGAACGGGAAGCGGTGGGTGAAGCTCACCGATGGCTCGGGGCGGCGGATTGACTTCCACGCCCTTCGCCACACCTTCGCAACCAATCTCGACCGTGTGGGGGGCAGCACCACCACACGGAAAGCTTTCTTACGTCACGCTGATGAGGGTGTCACCGAACGGTACACGCACGCACGATTGATCGAACTGTTCAACGCAATTCGCCAACTGCCTCACCCGCAGATTTCCGAGTTGCAGGATGAGTCGGCAAATCAGGCCAGAACCGCCGCAGATAACGTGCTTTGTATCGATCAGCCAGTAGACCACCCAGTAGACCAAACATTGGTCGGGCAGGGTCAGCCAGTGGCAGCCATTGGCAAAAAAAAGCATGGGCATGACGGATCTTGCCTGACGCGGCAACCCCGCTATACTCCTGCACTTGTCGATCAAAAGCAGCCTCGGGCAGCCTTTGGCGGGCAAGACATTGAAGCCGCTGAAAAGGCGGCTTTATGGCCGAGTACCCAAGTGGACTAAGGGGACGGATTGCAAATCCGTTATTCGTGGGTTCGAATCCCACCTCGGCCTTTTCTTAAAACCCCTGCCGCGCGCGAGTTGTATCCGCAAAAACCATGTCCAAATATCGCCCCCACCTCGGCGTCCTTCTCCTCCTCTCATTCCTCTTCGCCGCCCCCAACGCCCGCGCCTGGAACGCCACCGGCCACCAGGTCGTCGCCGAGATCGCCTGGCGGAACCTCACACCCGGCGTTCGCGCGAAAGTGCTCGAGCTCCTCAAGCAACACCCCCACTTCGCCAAGCGCCTCGATTCCCCCGAGCCCAACTCCGAGCCCGTCGATTACGCCCTCCGCGTCTTCGCCCGCGCCTCCACCTGGCCCGACATGATGCGCTCCGCCCGCGGCGACGAGAAGCCGTACCACCACTCCGAATGGCACTACATCGACTTCCCCATCATCCCCGAAGGCACCGACAAGGAGAAACTCACCTTCCCCCCGCAAGGCGATAAGCTCGAACCCGGCAAGCCGCCGGAGAACATCCTCCAGGCGCTCGAATGGTGCCAGGAACGTTTGAAAAACCCTGACGCCCCCGCACCCGAAAAAGCCGTCGCCCTCGCCTGGCTCGAGCACCTCGTCGGCGATCTCCACCAGCCATGCCACACCGCCGGCATTTTCAGCAACGATTACCCCGCCGGCGACCACGGTGGCAACCTCTTCATGGTCAAATACCACGGCAACGTCACCAACCTCCACACCTTCTGGGATGAATTGCTCGGCGGTTACATGTCCTACAAGCTCGTCGACGCCGTCACCGATAAGGTCATCGAAGAACACCCCCGCGCCACCCTGGAAAAAGAACTCGCCGTCACCAAGACCACCGATTGGGCCGCCGAAAGCTTCGCCCTCGCCCGCGAAGCCGTCTACGGCGGCGGCAAGCTCAAGGGCGTCACCCGCGACGTCAGCACCGCCGACAAGGGCGCTACCACCCCCGATCTCCCCGAAAAGTACGACGAAACCGCCCGCGAAGCCGCCCGCCTCCGCGTCGCCCTAGCCGGCTATCGTCTGGCGAACCTGATCAACGCCATCTTCGAACCGCCCGCCGATGCCGCCGCCCATCCGTGATAATCCCTCCCTCCTCAGGGATGTCCCGGCTTGAATTTCAGGAATAATTCCCGCGTTAATCCTTGACACCAAATGCCCTATGAATAAAACGGGTCTCAGTTCAGCGGATTAGTCTTCCTGCTGGACTGTCCAGGTCTGGGTTCAAGCGGCCGCCGTCCTTCCCGAGTCCGGCAGTCGCGAAATGGTTCGACGCGATGCTCTCACGTCGTCGAATCGGGCGTCAGTCAACGCCCCGCCTCACCTTCAGTGGTGAGACAACCCCGGCTATCCGGCATTCGTTTCGCCGGTTTGGACCGTTTCACCTGTCGTACATCCAGCTTCGGCACCGGCGAGGCCGCTTAAGCGGCCGGGGCATTTCCCCACGTGCGCCAAGTGCCAGGTTCGTCGGAGTCCCAAGCTCCGCCGGGAAGGAATCATGCTCGGGATCTTCGCACTGCTCAAAGCGCGCCGTCGTAACCGCAAACTCGCCCAAGCCGCCACCGCCGCTCTCGCGCGCCCGTCAATGGAACAGGTCGAACCGCGCCTCCTCCTCGCCGGCAACGGTCTCGCCGCTACTTACTTCAACAACGCCGACCTCACCGGCGCCTCCGTCGCCCGCACCGACGCCACCGTCAATTTCAACTGGGGCAACGGCTCTCCCAATTCCGCCATCGCCCCCGACACCTTCTCCGCCCGCTGGACCGGCCAAATCCAGGCCGACAAAACCCAGACCTACACCTTCTATACCTACAGCGATGACGGCGTCCGCCTCTGGGTCGATGGCAAGCAGATCATCAACAACTGGACCGACCACTCCGCCCGCGAAGACAAGGGCACCCTCTCCCTCGTCGCCGGCCAAAAATACAACATCAAGCTCGAATACTACGACAAGCAATACGGCGCAGTCATCAAGCTCTCCTGGAGCGGCGCAGCCACCGCCAAGGCCGTCATTCCCCAGGCCCAACTCTTCTCCACCACTCCCGTCCCGCCTTCCGGTTCCGGCCCAACCCCCGTGCCCTCCCCGGGCATGACCACCAACCCCGGCCTCCTCGGCACCTACTACGACAACCTCGACTACACCGGCAGCTCCGTCGCCCGTTACGACTCAAACGTCAGCTTCGACTGGGGCACCTCCTCCCCTCACACGATCATCGCGCGCGACACCTGGGCCGCGCGCTGGACCGGGCAGGTCGTCGCCGCCAGGAGCGAGACCTACACCTTTTCCATCACTTCCGACGGCGGCGCGCGCCTCTACGTCGACGGCAAGCTCATCGTCAACGACTGGGCCGACCACGCCAAGCGCGAACTGTCAGGCCAGATTACCCTCACCGCCGGCCGGCACGACATCAAGCTCGAATACTTCGTCGGCACCGGCAGCGCCGTCATGCAGCTCCGCTGGAGCAGCCCCTCTATCGCCAAGCAGTTCATCCCCTCCACCAGCCTGTTCGCCGCCGCTGCCCCACCGTTCGCCTTGACTGTTCCCCCCGTCACCGCGTTCACCGGCTTCAAGACCTACACCAGCACCCAGGTCAACTTCCGTCCCGCCAACGCGATCGACAAAAAGCTCGTCGTTGACGGCTACCGCATCTCCAAGATCCCCATCGACACCAAAGGCCTCAACATCAACGTCACCGATCTCGTCCCCGGCCAAAAGGCTTGGGCCTATAACGACATCACCATCCGCAACACCGAGATCTCCGACATCTACCGCACCCCCGGTTTCCACAACGATTTCATCCGCATCGGAGGCGCCGCCGGACGCCAGGACGTGCCGATGAACATCACGCTGGAGAACATCACGATCCACGACGGCCAAGCCATCCCGATCCTGATCACCGACGGCGATTACGACACGATCATCATCCGCAACGTAAAGATCACCAACTGCACGATTAACCAACTCCAGATCAACTGCCAGAACGTCGGCTCGGTCAAACGCATCATCGTGGAGAACTGTCCCGGCCTCAGCGTCGCCATGATCGGCAAGGTCGGCACCATCGGCGAATGCTACGTCCGCAACTCCCCCGGCGCAAACGTCGCCGACTCCCTGAACCAGCAAAACACCAAGAGCGGCGTCAAGATCACGATCATCCCGTGACCCGCCGCCATACCACCCGCCGCCCCATCGCAGCGCTGAAAATGCTGAAACTTCGACGCATTTACCTCGCGCGCTGCGCACCAACGATATACTCCGAGGCGCCATGCCGGCGCGTGCCAGAAACATCTACGTTCAGATCGACATCCGCGCTCCGCTCGACCGCATTTGGCGCCTGACCCAAACCCCCGACCTGCATCAGCAATGGGACCTGCGCTTTTCTGAGATCCGATATCTCCCCCGCCCCGATCCCACGCAGCCCCAGCGGTTCCTCTACTCCACGCGCATCGGCCTTCTTCACATTCGTGGCGAAGGCGAAACGGTCGGCGAGCACGATAATGCCAGCGGTCAACGCACCAGCGCCCTCAAATTCTCGTCCGATGATCCGAAAAGTCTCATTCTTCACGGCTCGGGCTACTGGAAATACATCCCCTGCGCCGCCGACCCCCCGACGGTCCGCTTTCTCACCATGTATGACTACAACGTCCGTTTCGGCCTCGTCGGTCGGTTCGTCGATCGCCTGATGTTTCGCCCGCTCATCGGCTGGGCCACCGCCTGGAGTTTCGACCGGCTGCGCCTCTGGGCCGAAAAGGAGATCGATCCTGCCCTTTCCATGCGGCGCAGTCTCATTTACCTGGTGGCAAGAATTACGCTCGCACTTGTCTGGCTCTATCAAGGCCTCGTTCCCAAATTGATCATTCGGCATCGCGACGAACTGCAGATGTTGCACAACGCCGGCATCTCCAGCGATGCGGCGCGACGTCTGCTGATCGCAATCGGTTGGGGCGAGATCGCCATGGGTGCGATGCTGCTCTTCCTCTGGCGCACCAGATGGCCGCTCTGGCTGACGTTCCTCCTCATGCCGGCCGCGGTAATTGGCGTCGTGCTCACCACACCGGACTTTGTGGGCGCGCCCTTCAATCCGATCACCCTGAACCTTTGCGTCTTCGCGCTCGCTGCCATTGCACTTTTGGGAGGCCGAGACCTTCCGTCAGCAAGCCGCTGCTTACGCGCTCCCGACCGGAAGGAGCCATGAATTCGATCTATCAGACGGCGCTCGGCTCCGAATTCGACCGTCTGCACCCGCAGATCCAGAGACGCTTCGGTTTCAGCAGCGCCGATCGCGTCGCCGCCGTCGGCCGCGGGATCATGCATCAGATTTGGCACGGCCGCTTCTACACGCTCCCATTTCTTTACTTGGGCACCTGGCGGCGCATCATGTTTCCCGAGTATGGGCGCGACGTTCCCTTCACCATCGAAAATTACGCCTACCGCGACTCGCTCGGCCGCGAAACCGTGACGTGGCTGCGCACATTCCAAACCCGCCGCCCCCGCCGCTTCGATGCCTACATGATCTACAGCCCTTCGCGCCACAAAATCGTTGATTACCTCGGCACCCATCAGCATCTCGCCGTCGACATCGACCTCTCCGTCGACCCGCGCGGCGGTCTGCGGCTACGCAGCGGACAGCAGCGCTTCTATGAGGGCATTCTCGGATTTCGATTCCCCATGTTCTTCTCGGGCATCGCCGACGTCTGCGAGTGGTACGACGACGCCTCCGCCCGCTTCAAGATCGAAGTGAGTGTGAATAACAAAACGTGGGGCCCGCTCTTTGGCTACAATGGCTCATTCGAAGTTGAGTGGAAACCCACCGCCGAAGCCCAGATTCCGCAACATGCCAGACCAGTCCGCGACGAGCGGCGGGAGTAATTCGCATCTGCTGACCTGCGCATCTTGGGGTTCATC
>JAQGHM010000213.1 GCA_028291615.1 Phycisphaerales bacterium
GGCGCCGGAGACGAAGCCTTCGATTTCGGGGTTGAGCAGCTTGTCCTTGGTCTGCGATTCGAAGCTCGGCTCAGGGAGTTTGACGCTCAGGACAGCGATCAAACCTTCGCGCAGGTCATCGCCGGTGGGGCGGGTTTCCTTGATCCAACCGGCGCTTTCGGCGTGGCGGTTGATCGTGCCGGTCAGAGCGGTCTTGAAGCCGCTGAGATGCGTGCCGCCGTCGTGGTTGTTGATGTTGTTGGCGAAGGTGAGCAGCGTCTCATTGAAGCCGTCGTTGTACTGCAGGGCGATCTCGACCTCGAAGCGATTGGCGGCGTCCTTGTTCTCGAACGAAATCACGTTGTGCAGGACATTCTTGCCTTCGTTAAGGTGCTTGACGTACTCAACCAGGCCCTGTTCAAACTTGTAGGTTTCGCTCTTGTTGACGCGCTCGTCGATGAAGGTGATCTCGACGCCGCTGTTCAGGTAAGCCAGTTCGCGCAAGCGCTGGGCGAGGGTGGAGTGGACGAAGGCGACGCCGCCTTTGTCTTCGGTGAAGAGGGTGGGATCGGGCTTGAAGCTGACTTTCGTGCCGGTGCGGGTGGTTTTACCAATGGCCTTGAGGTTGGTCTTCTTGCGACCGCGCTCGAATTCCATGTGATGAACCTTACCATCGCGGCTGACTTCGACTTCGAGCCATTCGGAGACGAAGTTGACGACGGATGCGCCCACGCCGTGCAAGCCGCCGGAGGTCTTGTAGGCACTGTCGGCTTCGTGCTCGAACTTGCCGCCGGTGGCGAGGCTGGAAAAGACCATTTCGACGGCGGGGAGGCCGGTATCGGGATGGGTATCGACGGGGATGCCGCGGCCGTCGTCGGTGACGGTGCAGGAACTATCGGGATTAATGCGCACTTCCACGTGCTTGGCGTAGCCGGCCAGGGCCTCATCCACAGAGTTATCGACGATCTCATAAACCAGGTGATGCAGGCCGCGCGGGTTGTAGCCGCCGATGTACATGCCGGGGCGGGTGCGGACGTGCTCGACGTCGTCGAGCGACTTGATCATGCTCGCGTTGTACCCGCCCTTATCGCTGGCGGATGCCGGCGCTTCGGGGTTTTCAGGTGCGGGCGTGGGGTTCTCTTCGGCCATTCAAACAGCTCCGTCTTTGTAAGTTCTTTAAGGGCTGAAATGCAGATGGGTCTAACAGGTCAGATTATCGCAGAGATCGCGTGGGAATGCCACGACTCGGCGGCAAAAATGGGGCCCAAAATGCTGACGTCATTCGCATAAATAGTACGTTGAAAATGGGTCGCGGGTTGCGAAGCAATGGGGCGTGGGCGTAGGATTTGCGACGTGAAGTACACCGTTGCGTATCGAGTCGTGCTGGGGGCTGCGCTGGTGTGGGGCGGACTGGCGCGCAGCGCCGAGGTGGACCCCGAACGTGCGGCGGCGTACCGTGCGGTGGCGGCGCTCTCATCAGGTGATCCCGCTCAACGAGACAAGGCCGCCAAGGCGCTGATCGACCTTGGCGCTGACGCGCGCCGGCCGGTGTTCGAAGCATCGCGCAGCGAAGACCCGGAACTGCGTGCCCGGGCGGCGGACCTGCTGCTCAAGCTGCCATGGTTTTTGCCGGATGATTCGCCCGAGGTGCGCAAGCTGCTCGACGGTTACGGCAAGCTGGACGTCGAGAAGCGCAAGGAAGTGGTGGAAGAACTTTCGAAGCTGACGCAGCACGGGCACGATGCGCTGGTCAGGCTGATCGAGGAAGAGCCCAGCGACGACGTCAAGTGGGCGATCGTTTCGACCGTTCGGCTGAGCTTTCGAGATGTCGTGCTGGAACGCTTCCGCACGCTGGAGACGAACGACGTCGATAATGCCCCGGTATTGGCTGCCGCGGGTCATGCGTGGCTGCCCAAGGACGTTGCCAAGGGGGAAAAACTACTCCGGCGGTCGCTGGCGGTCGATCAGGAACGACCGGCGAACGACGCGGGAGAGGTCGAGGCCGCTTTCGATCGTCTGCAGAATCTGGCGCTGCTGGCCGGGCGCTACGATGACGTTGCTGAGCTGCTGCGCCTGCGTGCCCGCCGCGGCGCGGTGGACGAAGAGGGGGAACCGACCAAGGCGGTGCTGCATCTCTTCGCGACGCACGCACAGTTCGGGCCGCTGGCGGGTTTCGACAAAGATCTTCAGACCTACCGGGCTCAACTAAATGATCCGCGCGTGATGTTCGCAATTGGCAAGGCATACGAGCGCTGCGGCCAACAGGCGCTGGCGGCGGCGATCTATCGCTCGGCCTTCCTGATCGATCTGGTCTCAATCGAAGATCGCTTTTCGCAGGGAGACTTCCTGATGCGGCAGGGGTGGCTGGACCTTGCGGAGGCGCAGTTTGCGGCGGTGTTTGACTTGGCGTCGGATCACAGCGCCGAGCACCGGCGTCAGCAGATTGCGGTGACGCCGGAGATCGATACGGCCAATGCTCACTTCCGCATGGCACAGGTCGCCGCGGCGCGCAGTGACGATCAGACCGCCGCCGAACAGATGGAGCAGGCGATGGATCTGCACCATAAGGCGCGCGGCCTCTTGCGCGGGACCACCGAGCAGGCGATGCGGCAGGAGATCGACTGGCATCGCCTCCGCGCCGCGCGGACCAAGGGCGACACGATCGCGATACAGCACGCGCTGGATGGGCTGGTCGGCCCGCCGATCGCCAACCCCGACATCGCCAACGACGTCGTGCCGATGCTCCGCGAAATGGGGCGGACCGACGAGGCCAAGCGGATGTTTGACCAGGCGTACGAAACGATTCAAACGGTCGCGCTGGAGCGCGGCAGCGACCCCAAGAACAACCTCGCGTGGCTTTGCGCGCGGTGCGGGGAGCGCAAGGGCGAGGCGCTTCGCATGGCGGACGAAGCGACGCGGGCGATGCCGGACAACGCGGCGTTCGTTGACACGCTGGCCGAAGCACATTTTCAGGTCGGTCATTACGCGGAAGCGGTTCGGCTGGAGACGAAGGTTGTCGGCGCCCGCCCCAGCGATCGGTTTCTGAAGGGGCAGCTTAAACGGTTTCAGGCAGCGGCGGATGAGGCGAAGAAGAAGGGGGAATGACCGGATGACGGCACGGCTTAGACGGATAATCGTCCTGCTTTGCGCCATCGCGGCGGCGTCGTCGTCATCGCCGACCGCGACCGCCGCCCCCCGCGCGACCACTGCGATCATCGGATCGACCACCACGGCGAGCCCGGCAGCGGCGGCGACGCTGGTCGCCGGCCTGGGCGCAGCCGATCCAGCTGAGCGCGAACGTTGCGGGCGCGAGTTGATCGCGCTGGGTCAGACCGGCCGCGTGATCCTGCTGGAGGCCATGGAAAGCGACGACCCGCAATTGCGGCTTAGCGCAGCGGACCTGATCCTCGGCCTCCCGTTCGACCAGCCTGAAGATCCCCCCGCGGTCGCTGGTTTTCTCAAGCAGTATGGCCGGCCGACGACGGCGGTGCGAATCACTTACCTACCCGCGATCGTCAGCGCCGCTGGCGCTGCGGCGCCGCGCGTCTTACTGCGGCTGGTGCGCGAGGACCCCAGCGACGAAGTGCGGTGGGCGATCGTCAGGCTGATCCGCACGTTCGACCGCAAGTCGCTGCCGGGCGCGGATGCGTTTGACCGCTCTTCAGGGCGTTCGCCTAATCTCGCGCTGGCGGCGTGGGCGTGGGAGATGCGCGATTATCCGACCGCCGTGCAGATCTATCGCCGTTGGCTGGAAGTTGAATCGCGACTGCCGACTGTCGACGGCGGCGCCGCCGAATTCGCCTTCGATGCCCTGACGAACGTCGCGTTCTGGAACCACGAGTACGACCGCGTCGCCGACGTCTATCGTGCACAATCGGCGCGCGTACCCCTTGGGGACGGCGGCCGCGTCGAGAAGCTGGACGACCTTTTTGCGCTGCATGCCACCTTTGGCCCACTGCCCGGCTTCGCGAGCGACCTGACTGCCGCGGGCGCGGCTTGCGCCCGGATCGGCCGCCCGCAGTTGCTCTATGCCATGGGGCGCCTGTACCAGCGCCGGGGGGGCCAGAATTTGGTCGCTGACGCGCTCTTCCGCGCCGCCTACGCAGCCAGCGCCGGATCGAGTGCATCGCGCTTCGCGGCCGGCGAGTTCCTGGCCGACCACGGGTGGGACGATCTTGCCGAGCGCGAGCTCGTATCCGTGCTTGCGCTGGAGCCGGACCCGCAAAACGTTCAGAACGCCAACGCCAATCTCCGGATCGGCCTTCTGCTCGAGCGGCGCGGTGACGACGCGGGCGCGGCCCAACATTTGGAACGCGCGATGCAAGCGCTGACCGGCACCGGACGCTCGGTCACGCGGGTCAAAAATGGACGCACCTACGAAAATGAACGTGCTCGCGAACAGTTGTGGGCCGAAGTCCACTGGCATTACTTCAAGGCCGCCCGCGCCGCGGGCAACCGCGCCGAGATGGACAAGCATCTTGCGGCCCTCCTCGACCTCGCGCCGGACGACGAGCAGATCGCGTTCGATGCCATTCCGACGCTCCTCGAAATCGGCCGCGAAAGCGAGGCGTCGCGCCTGTTCGCCAAGCCCTACACGATGCTCCGCGCCGCTGTCGATCAGAAGCCCGACGACGCCGACCGCATGAACCTGCTCGCCTGGCTCTGCGCCCGCTCAAAACGACACCTCGACGAGGCCCGGACGTTAATTACTGCGGCGCTGAAGATGCATCCCGATAATTCCGCCTACCTCGACACCGCCGCCGAAATCGAGTTTCATCTCGGCCACGCCGAGCGCGCGATCGAGCTGGAAACGCGGGCGATTCAGATCAATTCCGACAACGTGTTTTTCCTGTCGCAGCTCAAACGGTTTCAAGCCAAACCCAACACAGGTTCCACTCCATGACAAGATCCTCTCTCTGCCCGCGCGTGCTGTTCGTGCTGCTTGTAGCAACGCTATCCGCACACGCGGCGGATTATTTCCCGCCGCCCGACAGCGACGGCGGTTGGCGGACGTTGAAGGAGCCAGCGGAGATTCGCGAAAAGGCGGGCATGGACGCCGCTCGACTTGATGCAGCATTCGACTTCACGCAGCGCTGCAGTCAGAACGGCGGGCTTCTGGTCGTTCGCCACGGTTACCTCGTCCTGGAAAAGTATTACGGCCGGGCGAGCCGCAACGTCAATCCAGACATGGCCTCGACCGGCAAGGCGTACACGTCGATCGCCTGCGGCATCATGCTGCACGAATTTCACGACAAGATCCCCGAGGGGCTCGACACGAAGGTCTTCACCGAAAAATACCTCCCCGAGGCGTTTCCCCTGGACGACGCGCGCAAGGCGAACATCACGCTCGGCCAGCTTCTCTGCATGACTGCGGGTTACAACGGCGAGGGCGGCGCGCCGACCGGCGTCGTCCACGGAAAGGCCGCGCCGATGAAGCCCGCGCCGGGGCAGAACATTCGTGATCTCGATAAGTCGTCCCTCCGCTGTCCGCTCTGGACCGATCCCGGCGGGGGATATTCCTATTCGTCGCCGTCGCCGCACGTCGCGTCGATCGTGCTGCGGCACGTGACCGGCATGGAATTGCAGGACTACATCAACGAGCGGCTCGCCAAGCCGATGGGGTGGGGCGCGTGGGGCTATTGCCTGCACCGGGGCGACTTCGTCATGCCGCACGCCAACGGTGCCGGCAGCACCGCCGTGCATGCGACGGACGCGCTGCGCTTCGGCTACTGTCTCCTGCACAATGGCAAGTGGGGCGATCAGCAACTCGTGCCGGCGGAGTACATCGCGCTCTGCAACAAGCCGTCACCTTACAACCCGCACGCGCCGTTCAGTCTGCAGTTCGAGCACAACTCGGACGGCCACGTCGCCGGCGGCCCGCGGGATGCGTTTTACAAATCCGGCGCGGGCGGCTTTGGCATCTTTGTCGTCCCGTCGCTCGACATCGTCATTTACAAGATGGGCGGCAACAACGGCCAATACGACCCGGCCCTCACCGGCCTCCCGCAGCCGACCCCTGACACGTCCCGCGACGACTGGAAGCCGATCGCGCGCACGCCGTTTAACGAGGGCAGCCTGGGCGGCGACGACGGCCTGCGGCGGGTGCTCGAAATGGTCACGGCGGCGGTGCGGGACTAACCTCCTCTCCTCCCCCCTCCCGCCCAAGCGGCTTCGCCTGTACAATCCCCGCGCGTCCGTCGAGCAACCCTCGGGCAGACTTATCGCCGCGCGGGTCTATCCATTGGTTGGCATTGCTGGATTTGCGTTCACATGGCACCTCCTCCCAAGCGCGGCGTCGCCGCAGCGTCCAAACGTAAGACTTCCCGCTCCGCGGCGCGAACTGCGCCACGGCCAAAATCGGCCAAGCCGCCGGCAGCGAAGGCTAAGAAGCCGGCGAAGCGCCCGAAGCTTTCAAAGCCAGCCAAGCCGATCAAGCGGCCGAAGCGAATCGCGCTCGTAGCGCCACCGCCAATATCTCCCGCGAAGCCGCCCAAATCGCCCAAGCCGGTGACGCCGGCAATGACGATCGAGCACGCCCGCCTCCGCGAGCACCTGGAGCGCGGTATCGCCACGCCCGTCGCGCCCTGGAAGCGTTGGGGGCCCTACGTCTCCGAGCGCGCCTGGGGCACGGTGCGCGAAGACTATTCGCCCGACGGCGCGGCGTGGGATTATTTCCCGCACGATCAGGCACGCTCGCGCGCCTATCGCTGGGGCGAGGATGGGTTGGCCGCCGTCTGCGACCGCTATCAATTGCTCGTGCTGGCGATGGCGTTCTGGAACGGAAAAGATCCGATCCTCAAGGAGCGCCTCTTCGGCCTGGTACCGTCCGAGGCCAATCACGGCGAGGACGTTAAGGAATACTACTTCTACCTCGACTCCACGCCGACCCACTCGTACATGAAGTGGCTCTACAAATATCCGCAGGAACAGTACCCGTACGCCAAGCTGATCGACGAAAACCGCGCCCGCCGCGGCCGGCCCGCCGGCGAGTACGAGTTGCTCGACACCGGCCTCTTCGACGAAAACCGCTACTTCGACATCTTCGTCGAGTACGCGAAGAACGACCCTGAAGACCTCTGCGTACGCGTCGAGATCTTCAACCGCGGCCCCGAGGACGCCCCCATCCACGTCCTGCCCCAACTATGGTTCCGCAACACCTGGGCGTGGGGCGCAAACCCCAAGCCCGAACCCGTCATCCAACTGTCAAAACCGTTTAGCCGCGCCCCAAAGGGAAGCGCGAAACCCGAAAAGCACCTCACGCTATCCGCCTCCGACGAAGGCGCAGAATCCCTCGACAATCTTCCCTTCCCCTACCGCCTGGGCACGCGCTATCTCTACGGCGACGCCGGTGGCAAGCCCCTCTTCACCAATAACGAAACCCACTGTGAAAAGGTCTGGGGCCCGCACGTGAAGAGCCGCACGCCCTACGTCAAAGACGCCTTCCACCGTCACGTCATCGACGGCGACGCATCCGCGGTCAACCCCGAGCAGCGCGGCACCAAGGCCTGCCTCCATTACGGGCCCATCAATGTGCCAGCGGGCGAATCGGTCGTGCTCCGGTTGCGTCTCAGCGATCAAAAACTCGATAACCCGCTCGCCGACGTAGACCGGATCGTCGCGCTCCGCCGCAAGGATGCCGACGCCTTCTACGACACCGTTCACCCGCCCAAGGCCAGCGAAGACGAACGGCGCGTCCAGCGCCAGGCGCTGGCCGGCATGCTCTGGAGCAAGCAGGTCTACTTCTACGACGCGGATCAATGGTTCAACGGCGACAATCCCGCATCGCCGCCGCCCGCGTCGCGCAAGCGCGGCCGCAACCGTCATTGGATGCACCTCAATTCCATGCGTGTGCTATCGATGCCCGACAAGTGGGAATATCCGTGGTTCGCCGCATGGGATCTCGCCTTCCACTGCGTCCCGCTCACGCTGGTCGATCCCGAATTCGCCAAGCAGCAACTCTGGCTGCTGATGTTCGAACAGTTCCAGCACCCCAGCGGCCAAATCCCCGCGTACGAGTGGGAATTTTCCGACTTAAACCCCCCTGTCCAGGCGTGGGCGGTTTGGCGCGTCTACAACATGGATCGCGTGCGCAACGGCGTCGGCGACCGCCGCTGGCTCGAACAATGCTTCCACAAGCTCCTGCTCAACTTCACCTGGTGGGTCAACAAGGTCGATCGCGAAGGGAACAACGTCTTCGAAGGCGGCTTCCTCGGCCTCGACAACATCACGGTGCTCGATCGCAGCCATGAACTGCCCCACGGCGCACGCCTCGAGCAATCCGACGCCACCGGCTGGATGGGCGCGTTCTGCCTCAGCCTCATGCGCATCGCCCTCGAGCTGGCGCACGAAAACCGCGCCTACGAATCGCTCGCCACAAAATTCTTCCAGCATTACGTTTACGTTGGCGCAGCGATGACCCACATGGGCGGCCGCGATTACCAACTCTGGGACGCCGACGACAAATTCTTCTACGACGTCCTCCGCTACGCCGACGGCACGTTCCACAAATTCCGCGTTCGCTCGCTGGTCGGCCTGATCCCGCTCTACGCCGTCGAGCGCCTGGAAGAAGACTGGCTTGAAGGCTTCAACGAATTCCGCTCGAACCTCAACTGGTTCCTGAAGCACCGCCAGGACCTGGCCAAGCGCTGCGTCGTCACCATCGAGCGCAACGGCAAGCGCGTCCACGTGCTGACGATCGTCGATCAATCGCAGGTGCGCCACCTGATGGAGCGAATCTGGGACCCGCAGGAATTCCGCTCCGATCATGGCCTGCGCAGCTTATCGAAGGTGCACGGCGCGCAGCCGTTCCGCTTCGAAGCCGCCCAGGTCGGTTACGAGCCGGCCGAGTCGGTCGAGATGCTGAAAGGCGGCAACTCTAACTGGCGCGGCCCGATCTGGTTCCCCACCGCGTTCATGCTCATGGAATCGCTGCGCAAGCTCGGCAAGGCCTACGGCGCCGACGCCCAGATCAACAGCCCCGTCGCCGGCGAAGCGCCGATCACCTGCAGCGGAATGGCCCGCGGCTTCGCCGATCGCATGATCGCCCTCTTCACCCGCGACAAATCCGGCAAGCGCCCCGTCCACGGCGCGTACAAGAAGTTCCAGGAAGACCCCCACTGGCGCGACCTCATCCTCTTCTACGAATACTTCCACGGCGACACCGGCATGGGCTTGGGCGCAAGCCACCAAACCGGATGGACCGGATTGGTCGCGTCGATGATCGACGAGCACAGACGGTGACGGATAATTTTCTGGGTGGCATGGGCAAGCGTACTCGCTCGCCCATGGTCTTCACTCTACGCCCTCACCCCGCCGTCTGCCGCTCCCGCGGGATCGACATCATCGTCCGCGTCCCTTGCCCCGGCGCCGAAACCACTTCCATTTGCCCCCCCAGATACTCCAGCCGCTCGCGCAGGTGAAACAGACCAAACCCATTCGGCCGCGTCGATTCCGATTGCCCGATCCCAACGCCGTCATCTGAAACCACAACGCGAATCTGAGCCGCATCGACGTCTATCTCAACTCGCGCCAATCCTGCCTGTGCGTGCTTGACCGTATTCGTCAGCAGCTCGCGCACGCCCTGGAACAGCAGCACCTTGCACTCCAGGTCCAGCGACCGCACGTCCCCGCGACCCTCCACCTCCACCGGCAACCCATGCCGGCGGCGAATCTGATCGCCCAGCCAACTGACCGCAGCCTCCAGGCCCGCCTCATAAAGCAGCGGCGGGCTCAACTCGCACGTCAGCGACCGCGAATGCGCAATCGCCTCTTCGATCGACGATACCACGTCGTCCAGCACCGCCCGGTTGGCGTCGGTCAGGCAATCCTTCCCCTCCGACATGCGCAGCGTCTCAAGCTGCATCTGCGACACCGCCAGCAGGCTGCCGATCTGATCGTGCAGCGCCGCTGCGATCTGCCGCCGCTCGCGCTCCTCGGTGCGCGAGACCTCCGCTGCCAATGCCCGCAACCGCCGCCGGTGCTCGAGGATCTCTTCTTCGGCGCGTTTCTGCTCGGTCATGTCGATCGCCACACCCCCTAGCAGCACCGACCGCCCGTCGCGCGTTGGGATCTCGAACTTATGCATCAGGTAAAACTGCGTCGCGTGCGCCTGCCGGACGACTTCAACCGATTGCACGTTGTGCTCCGCAGCCAGCACGTCCGCGTCGCGCTCGGGGAACAGATCCATCAGGGCGTCGACATTCGCGCCCGTCGGTTCGCCGTTGCCCGGTCCGCCCGATGCGCGCTCGTGCGCCGAATGAATGAACAACCGCTCGCAAGCGCGGTTCATGAAGACGTAGCGGTCCTTGTGGTCCTTGATGAAGGCGACGCCCGGCAGATGTTCCATGAAGAGCGCGAAGCGCTCCTCGCTGGCGCGGAGTTGCTCGCTGGCGAGCTTGCGCGCCGTCGCGTCGGTCGTTACGCCGAACAGGCTCCAGCGCCCCGGCGCAATTTGCTGGATCTGCACTTCCTCGCTAAGCCACCGCTCGTGCCCGTAGCGGTCGTAGCAGCGGTATTCGTGCGAGTAGGATGACCGTCCCCCAAGCAGCGCCGCCTTGCAAACCCGGCCCGCCGCCAGCGCGTCGTCCGGATGCCGGCTCTGTACCCAGGCCCGGTAGTAGGCCCCCCCCTCGGATAGTTCGAGCGGCAGCACCGATTGCGCCGCCTGCTCGTCCTGCACCCAGACCTTCCACGCCATCCAGCGACTGCTCGACGCCGAATCCTGCTCCCAGTCCTTTCCCCCTTCCAGTTCCGCCCGCCACAAGATACAGCGGGCGTGCGCGGTCACGCTCCGCAACTCATCCTGCGTCCGCTGCCGCGCCTGAATCTCACGCCGAAGCCGCGCAACCGCCCCAGCCAGCTCTTCCGTGCGCCGCTCCACCCGGCTTTCCAGTTCCGATCGCACCTTCACGGTATCGGATATGGCACGCAGGCGACGTCGATCCAGCCCCAGCGTCAGCACGCCAACGCTAGACAGCGCAAGCACATCGATCAAGGCAGAGAAGATGGGCCGACCAACGGTCGCGGCGGGAAGGAAGCTCTCCAATACAACCGCTGAGGCCGCAATCGCCAGGATCGTCGGGAATACTCCGCCAGCCAGGGCACTGACCGCCACGGCAAACAAAAATGGAAGCAAATGGCGGGCGGCAAAGGGGCCCTGGTATCGCTTGCAGAGAAATAAGGCCAAGCCGACCAGTACCACCGCCAGCGGCAGACCCACGACGATGCGCCTGGGAATGTTTGGGATGCCGCGCAACGGGCGCGACGCGATTCCGTGGCCGCCCTCCGCACCCACGGCAGTGCCCGCCAGCGAGTTTTGTGCCCGCCAGCGCCAAAGAACTGTACGTCCGGTCATGCTCATGACGAACCTTTGCACGGCGCAGTTCGTCAGATACCCACTAAACCCACTGCCCCTTTGTGGAAATCCGACATCAACACCCAGTCACCCAGCTGGAAAAACAGTTTACCGGGGAACTCGGAGAAACCGAAGCGGTAGTATTAAAGTAGCTTTCTCAAAATGCAAGAAAAATGATCGTCCGACGGGGTCAGTGAATCACTTATTTACCAGCCGTCATGCCTCATCTTACTCTTTATTGCTCGGCTTGACCGCGTTATATTCCGATCACTCTTAAATGAAGTGTTATGAGCCGACCGTGCTCAATTCCGGAGCGTCTGACGTGTCGATCATCGAACTGGGTTCCGCCTTCACCGCTGACAATGCCGGCCTGTGGTATGTCCTGCACACTAAGAGCAGACAGGAAAAGGCGTTAGCAGAAGAGCTGGATCGGATGCACATCCCGTTTTACCTGCCGATCATCGAGCAGGTGCGCTACCACGGCAAGCGCAAGGCCACGGTGACCGAGCCCCTCTTCGCCGGTTACGTCTTCCTCCGCGGATCGCTCGACGAGGCGTACCTGGCGGATCGAACCAAACGGGTCGCGAACATCCTCCCCGTTCACGATCAACAGACCCTCGACGTCGAGCTGCGCAACCTGGCGCTGGCGTTGCATCAGCAGGCCCCGCTCGATCCCTACCCTTATTTGAAAAAAGGCCGGCGCGTGCAGGTGCGCGCCGGGCCATTTCGCGGTCTGCAGGGGTTGGTTGAAGAACGCCTGGGTTGGACGCGCCTGGTGCTGGGGGTCAGCATGCTCGGACAGGCGGTCAGCCTGGAGATCGACGGCTCGCTGCTGGACCTCGTCGATTAACGGCGAGATCCGCGGTTACTTCTCCCACGCACCATACTTGGAAGCCGTCAGCTTTCCGTTTTCAAAGTCGGCCGAGACGTTGCGGGCGGAGCCAACATTGGCGGGGCTCTTGCCAACCTGGCGAAAGCGGATCGTGCGCCGGGCGACGGAATCACCCATCGTCTCCGACTCCGTGTGCCCGACGTCCCCCAGCGCTGTGCGTGCCTCAGCGATCGTCATCCCGACTTTCAGCACGTCGTCAGTTGACCACGCCCCGCCGGCGGTCGTGTCCGTCGTTGTCGGCGTCAGCTTCGGCGGCACATGTTCTTCCGGCCCGCGAAGCACCGCCGTCAAACCCATCGAGCAGGCCTGCCGGGTGAAGTGGGTATGCCCGGTCGAGCGAGCATGCTGGTCCGCCCAGATTAGCGCATCGTCGCGGTTGCCGCACTTTCCATGTTCCTTGCAGGTGTCGCAGACGGCGACCACGTCGTAGCCCATCTTCTCGTTCGCGTTGACGATCGTGATGTCCTTCATCGCGTAATGGTTGCACCCGCCGAGTGCGACCAACGCCACCGTTGCCAGAATCCAAACCTTCACTGATTTCACCATCCGTTAGAGAAATGCCCGCCGCAAATGTCCGCGCGAGGTGAATCACTCTAATGATGCGGGCGCGGATGGGCAACCCGTCACGGAAGGGGGGCAGGGCAATCGCATGTCAGTCCACGCCAGCGAGTTGGGCGCTCGTCAGGACTGCGCGATCGTGTAATTGGTGGCAACGGGGCGGCATCGGCCGCGCACGCGTGGTGATCTGGTTCGACCCTTCGCACGAGGAGCTTGCCCATCCACTGGCAATTGCTTTGCTATTACCACGTATTCAATGTCGTGATGGGAGGGAGATGATTGAGGAGTTGCAGGTCGCTTGGGACAGGCGCTACGATCCAATCGGGTGGATGCCCGAAGAGTGTGTTCATCATCCGCCGAAGGTTTTCGGGTTGCTGATGGGCGCCATCCCAGAAGAGCCGCGGGTCGCCGCCATAGGAAGCAAGCGAGGTGAAGTCGCGGAAGAGCACACCGTGATCGTGGCACATTTGTTCCAGACGCTCGCGTAAGGCGCTGCGCAGTTCCCGCATCGCCGGCGTCGAAATGGCCCGCTCGTGGTCCGGGTGCAGCGGCAGGAGCATGACGTATACCTTCACCCCGTTTTCATGGGCCAGATGGAGAAACTGGTCGAACAGTTCCAGCTTGCGTTCGCGGAGATGTAAAGACTGCGAAGGATCATGTTCCTTCGCCAGCCCGATATTCCAATGATGTGTCGTCCCACGAATCTGCTTGCGCAAGCTATACCTGCCGGCCTCGAAATCCAACGCCTTGTCGCGGTAGATCAGGTAGCCATCATCTAGCATGATCGTGGACGCGCGACTCACTTTGCGATTGCGCGGCTTCACGGGCTTCACGGCCGTCTTCAGGCTACTCCAGGTCGTATTCAGATCGACGCTCTTGAGCACGTCGCTGGCGGTCTCAACACGCTCGATGATTGGCATCGAGCGGAAGAGCCCCCAGTGCGAGGCGGTCTGAATGTAATACCGACTTGCGAAATTCGCGCAGGAGGCCTCGTCAACCCCAACGATCACCACCTCGGGTTTCGCACCGATTCTAAGCACATAGCGAAGTTGCGTAATGAAATCCACGGGCGTGGCTGCACTGACCCCGTAATTGAAGGTCGTTTTGCCCGTTAGCGCCTCCACGTAGGCAGGCTGAACCTGCATCATGCGACTCGAGCCCATGACCAACACCTGGGGAGCGCGGCCTGCCGCGATGCGCTCATCCAAGCGACGGGTTTTCCACGAACGATCGGAGGACGAGGGATGCAGTGGCGAGGGAAAGAATCCGGTCTCATTGCCGAGAATATTGCAGGTGAGGCTAGCAAAGGTGAAAAGAATAGCGGTCCCGAGCAGCACAAGGCCGAAGCCGGCGGGACATATTGGAATCTCAGCCGGTAGCCCCGTGCGCCCGGCAGTGGGGATGTTCGGCGCGGCGGGTTTTCGCTGTTCCGGATCGACGGTCGGCGGCGATAGAGGAGCTTGCGTCATCGTTCCAGGCTCAAAATCGAAAATAGAGAAAGTCCATCCGCCCGCCCATGCTGAGCATGCAGATTCCCAGCACCAAGCCAGCCAAGGCCGCGTGGCGAAGGCGAAGGCCCCCGCCATATGCGACTTCGAAACTATTGGGGACGAAATTGCACCATGCCCAGCAGAGAGGTACAAGCGCCGCCAATAGCGGACTCACTGTCGCTGCGCTGATGTCCGCCGTCGATCGCGCCCGCGACACGCCCGCCATCTGCCCGAGCAATTTGAAGGCTGGCGTGATCGACGCCCACCCGTATCCGTGCCCGTGAAAGTCCGCGGCGCGAAAGAGCACCCACCCGATGACCACGCCCAGGAATGTCAACTGGCGATTAAACCACCAGCCGATCCGCGAGCCGTTCGACGCCCACCAGCCGTACCCATTGAGCAGGTGATACCCCGCAAGCATTGTCCCGTGCCATGCCCCCCAAAGAACGAAGAGCCATGCCGCCCCGTGCCATAGTCCACCGACGAGCATCGTCAGTAGCAGGTTTCGCACCGTCAGCAACGTGCCGCGGCGACTTCCGCCCAGCGGAATGAACAGATAGTCGCGCAACCATGCGGAGAGCGTCATGTGCCACCGGCGCCAAAAATCGGACGGGTCTGTCGCCTGATATGGGCTGTTGAAGTTTTGCGGTAGCCGCACGCCAAAGAGGTGGCCCAAACCCGTCGCCATGTCTGAATAGCCCGAGAAATCGAAGTACAGGCGAAAGGTATACCCCAGCACCGCCGCCCACGAGCCGGCAAGCCCCAGCGCCCCCCCGGATTCGAAGTGACTCCACAGCGGCCCCGTTGCCGTCGCCAAATGATCAGCGATCAGCAGTTTCTTAGCCATCCCCATGGTGAACAGGAGCAGACCAACGTGTACCTGGGGCCAGTCCGGGCCGCGCCGCCGCCATGACGCATCGTGAAATTGGTGGAGGATATCCGACCACCGAATAATTGGCCCGGCGACCAGGTGCGGAAAGAAGGAAATGAAGCAGGCATAATCGGGATAGCTTCTGGCCGGCTTGGCGATCCCGCGGTAAACGTCAATGACGTAACTCATCGACTCGAACGTGTAGAAACTAATCCCGACCGGAAGCACGATCGCGACGACCGGCAACGGCCCCCCTCCCAGGAACCGGAAAATCTCACCGCCGATCGCGGAGAAGAACCCCGCGTATTTGAAGAATACGAGCAACCCGATATTAGCGCTGAGCGAAAGCACCAGCAGCAACCGCCGCCGGATGCGCCCGTTATCGGGCAGACGGCTCATCGCCGCGGCAGCGACGTAATCTACGCTGCTGCTTGCCAGCATCACCAGCGTAAATCGCCAGTGCCATAGAAAGTTTCCTGGCCCCTCGCGGCGTATCTGAAATGAGCGGATCAGTTCATCGAGGTCCCGGAATTGCCACGCACTGTAAAAGGCGTAACTGGCAATCGTCAGGAGCGCCAAGCGCCATGTGGGGCTTCGGCCAACATACCAAAACAAAAAAAAGGTTATGGGCAGAAACAACAGGACGAATTCATAACTGTTGAATAGCATCTGGCCCAACGGGCGCGAGAAGGGTAGCGGCGCGCACCAGATACCTTAATCTGTCAACTGGCGATGGCAAGCAAAGCCATGACAAACGCGCAGAATAAACTACGGAAGCGG
>JAQGHM010000231.1 GCA_028291615.1 Phycisphaerales bacterium
CGTACGGGATCTCGCTGCCGTGGGGCGGAAGGCGGTACTCATCAGGGTCTTTGTAATCGTAGCACTCGGTCGTGTAGTTGATGACCATCGCCTCGGCGTCGCTGACACACTTGAAGCCGTGGTAGACGAGGTTCGGGATTTCGATGAGATACGGCGAGTGCTCGCCGATGAAGAATTCGTTGACCATCCCCTTGGTGGGCGAGCCGTCGCGCGAGTCGAAGAGGACGACCTTCATCATGCCTTTGACGCAGATGAAGTGGTCGGTCTGCTTCTTGTGGTAATGCCAGGCTTTGACGACGCCGGGGTAGGCGGTGGTCATGTAGACCTGGCCGAACTTGATGTTCTTGCAGTCCTTGTCGTCGGCACGGAGCATTTCCATAAGCCGGCCGCGCTCGTCGCAGTGGATGGAAAGCTTTTTGACGAAGACGCCTTGTATGAGTTCTTTTGGCATGGTTTTGGAGGCTGGTGGTTAACGGTTCAGGTTTATGCTACGACGGTTCCTGCGAGTTTGGGGCCATCCTTAGTATCGGACCGCCGATCGTCAGGCTTTGGTGCGGTTGTTTCAGAATCCAGTTCGCGGGCGCGGCGGATAACCTTACCGGCAAACAGTGTTTCGTACGCGTCCAATAGGATGGGGATCGAGTATTTCCAAGCCAGTTGCTGCTCGACGCGGGTGCGGCCGTATTCGCCCATCTGGCGGCGGAGCGTGGGATTCTCAAGGAGTGCTTCAACTTGCTCGGCCAGTTCGGCGGCATCGTTCGGGGGGGCGTAGGCGGAGGCGAGGCCGGCGGAGACGCGGCCCTCGGTCAGGTCGAACTGGACGATCGGCCGACCCAGGGCCATGTACTCGATGATCTTGTTCATCGTGCTTTTGTCGTTCATCTCGGTCGCCAGGTCGGTGTTGATGCAGACGTCGCAGGAGCAGAGCGCCTGGATCATCGTCGCGTCGTCGAGACGGCCGGGGAAGGCGATGTCCTCTTCGAGGCCGTTGCGCTGCGCGAGGTTGACGATGTCCTGGCGCGTCGGACCGTCACCGATCACGGTCCAGCCGATGTCGTTGCGCCGGGCCTTGAGACGCTCGGCGGCCTCGACCAGAAACTGCAGACCTTCCTGCGGGCCGATCGTGCCGAGGTAGCCGATGAGGTACTTCTTGCCGCGCTTCCAGCGCGGGTCGGGAGGGACGGCGACGAACTTGCGCAAGTCCGGTGCACTGCGGACGACGAAGACGCGCTCCGGGTCCATGTGGCCGCGTTCCACGGCAATGCGTTTGTAGGACTGATTGGTCGCGATGCTGGCGCGGCGGCTGAAGAAAAATGTCAATCGCTCGGCGAGGATCACCATTTGATAGAGCAGCCGCTTCGTCCAGCGCTTGCGGCCAAACTTGATCTCGAACAGCTCGGGGTTGATATCGTGATGGTCGAAGAGGAAGCGCACGCCCAGCAGCAGGAACGGCAGCGCGACGAGGAAGAGCAGGTCCGGCGGATTGCAGGCGTGGATCGCGTCGAACGGGTGGCGTCGATATATCCGCCAGGCAATGCGCGTCTGGTGCCACAGCGCCGTGCCATACTCGCGGGCGTAACCCTTGGCGGTCTGGCTGTCGTCGGCGGGCAGCGGATGCCGGTAGATGTGGACGCCTTCAAGCAATTCGTACGGCTTGGTGTACCCCTTGAGCATCGGGCAGATCGCCGAGACGCGGTAACCGGCGTCGCGCAAGGCGCACGCCTCCTGCCATACCCGCCGATCAAACGGCAGCGGGAGGTTTTCGACGAGGATGAGGATATGTTTGGGAGGCTTCACCAACAAATCCCAATATATCTGGGGTCGCCGCCCATCACACGCTTGCCGGGGCCTTCCACGTCGATGATCGTCTGCCCGTCGCGCAGGTGATCGGCAGCCCACGCCCAGTCGAAATCGCTATCCACGACGATGATCAGCTCTGACTTTTCGAGCACCTCATCCGCGCTCGTTCGCATCATCTTCGAAAGCCCTGGAATCTTATCCTCGACGTATTGCTTGTTCGCACCCACCAGGCGGTCCATGGAAACGCGGGGATCGTGAATCAGAACCTCACATCCGTCGTCAGCCAATCGCTGGGCGACGCGGGCGGCGGCGGACTCGCGCACGTCATCGGTGCCCGGCTTGAACGTCACGCCGAACATCCCGATGCGCTGCGCGCCGGCCTTGCGGACGTGTTCGACCACGTCAAGCAGGTGCGTGTCATTGCTGCGCAGGATCTCTGCAAGCAGCGGCAGGCTCGCGCCGCTCTTCTCCCCCTGTCGCACGAGGGCGCGAACATCTTTGGGCAAACATGATCCGCCGAAGGCGAAGGCGGGACGAAGATATGCGGGGGAGATGTTGAGTTTCGTGTCCTGGCAGACCATCGCCATGACAGCCTGCGCGTCGAGATGCCACTTCTTGCACACCCGGCCGATCTCGTTGGCAAACGCGACCTTCAGCGCATGAAACGTGTTGTCCGTGTACTTGACCATCATCGCCAGCGCGGGCGTCGTCAGTTGCAGTGGCGCATCGATGCCGTCGTAAAGCGCAGCGATCGCGCGCGCGGTGGCGGGATCGTGACTGCCGACGACCGTCTTGGGCGGATTGAAAAAATCATTGACAGCGGTTCCCTCCCGTAGGAATTCGGGATGCACGGCGAAGCCGACATCTTCGGGCCCGCCGCCGGTGACCTTGCCGCTCTCGCGTTCGATAATTGGACAGAATATCTCATCCGCCATGCCCGGAAGCGTGGTGCTGCGGATGACGACCAGGTGGCGCTCTCGCTTTGTTCGCAGCGCTCGGCCAATCTCTTCGCAAACGCGGGAGACGCTGCTCACATCAGGCGTGCCGTCGGCGGCGCTGGGCGTGCCGACGCAAATCAGCGACAGGTCGGTCAAAGCGACGGCGCGGGCGGCGTCGGTGGTGGCGGTCAGACGCCCGCTCTTTACGTGGCGGGCAAGCAGCTCTTCAAGCCCCTTCTCCATGATCGGGCTCTTGCCCGCGGCAAGCGTGGCGACCTTCGCATCAAAGACATCGACCCCAACGACCGTATGCCCGCGCTCGGCGAAGCAACCGGCCGAAACAGCGCCGACATATCCCAGACCGAAGATGGAGATGCGAGTTGGGTGCAAAATGACGTCGTCCCCTATTACATCTTGGACTGTTCGCGCCAGAGTCTGACCAGCAGGGAAGACTCGTTAAGTTCCACCGCGTTCTCCGCAATCGCCTCCCCCTTCTTCACGTCGCGCGTGAGACGGACATTTTCCGCCAACCCGATCGGCAGCAAGCCCGCGGCCTTCTCCGCGATCTCGAGCTCGCCGTACTGGTTGAACCCGCCGATGCCGTCGAGGACTTCGCCGGCCTTGAGATCGCGCTTGGCCAGCGTGATCGTCTGCGCCACCGGCTTGCCCATCGGCGCGACGGTCGGCTCGTGATAAATCACCGCCTCGGCGGCGCTGAGCGGCGTCTCGATGTGGCAGAGATGATAGGGGCGGAAGAAGAGGTAGTTGGGCCCATCGCCCATCTTCAGGTAACGCAGATATGGTTGCACGAACTCACGATTCTTCCCGCGGGCGAGGATGAAAATCCCGCCGCCGAAATCACCCGCCAGCGTGTAATCGACGATGCCGGGCGCGGCGCCGCTTGGAAGTGCGCCGGTCGCCTCAAAGTCCTTGATCGCGTTCTTCTGGTCCGTCTTCACGCCGATCATCCCGCGCTTGGCGGGGATCAAGCCGGTCGCGTTGCAGACGACGTTCTGCTCGATGTTCATCTTCGTGCCGTCGGTGAAGGCACACGTCATCCGCGGGCTGGTGTTCTGCTTGACCGCCCACTCGCGGATCGAGTCCGGCGTGGCGTCGATGTTCATGAACCCCTTGCAGTTGACCGCCGCCAGCACGTCAAACCCGCACCCGCGGCAATACTCGATCATCCGCATGATCACGCCCGGCTGATCACCATCGGAATTGGAGTAGACCACGCCGGCTTCGTCGGCCTTCTTCTTCAGCAGGCAACCCAGCGTTCCATCCGTCTCGGCGTTCAACGAGATGAAATGTTTCTTATTCCGAATGCACGCCAGCGCCTCGCGGGCTCCCAGTTCGACGGCGCCGGTCGCTTCGATCGCGACGTCAAGCGTCGATACCGCGCCGGCGATTTCAGATTCCGCGCTCACCGCCGGCCGCCGTTCCATCACCGCCGCCGCCAGCGCCTTGGGATCGTCGCTCACCAGGATGTGCTCGCGCTTATATCCCGATTCGACATACGCCGCGATCGCCTTCTCCGGCGTTCGGTTCACCACCAGTGCCGGATGCATCCCCGGCATCTTCGACAACTGATAAACCAGCCCCTTGCCCATAAACCCCGCCCCGATCACGGCGGCGCGCACGTGTTCGCCACGGGCTTCACGGCGGCGAAGTTCTCTAAACAAATGCGTCATGAATTCTTCCCTGCGGACTCAGGCCTCGTCGATCAAGTGCCAATTCTTCGGGCGGAATAATCGAACGTGTTCTTTTAGCGTGAGCCAATACGCCCGTGTCTTCTCGCGTAATTCTTCGCCCCCGCGGAACAACAAAGCAATCTTCATCAGCGGCACGCGCACCGCATAAAACATGCACATCAGCAGGTTCGCCAGCAGCATGTACGCCTTGCCGTAATGCTTGCGAAACAGCTTGAGCAGTGCCCGGTTAATGTGGAAGAGACGATTCGACGTCGCCTTCTTCGCCGATTCGCCAACCAGGTGAATGATCTGCGCCTCCGGGCAGAAGACCAGCCGCCCGCCGGTCTTGCGTATCCGCCAGCAGAGGTCCGTCTCCTCGGCATACATAAAAAAATGATCGTCGAATCCGCCCGTCTGTTCGTAAACCTCGCGGCGAATCATCAGGCAGCAACCCGTGATCACCCCCACCTCGCGCACCGAATCACGCTGCCAATAGTCCATCGCCTCGCGATTGAAGATGCTGGAGTTCTTGAAAATGATGTGCAGCCCCAGACTCTTGCAGAAGAGCGGCCAAAGCCCCGGCGAACCCCAGCAGCACGAGCGCTCAAGCGAAACCCCATCCTTCTTAAGCGTCCGCCCCCCCACCGCCCCCGCCTCCGGATGGCGGTCCGCAAACTGCACCAACTTCTCAATCGCCCGATCAAGCACCACCGTATCCGGATTGAGCAGCAAAACCCACCGCCCCGTCGAATGCCGATACGCCAAATTATTCGCCCGCCCAAAACCAAGGTTCGCCTTCGGATCGACCAGCGTCACCCACGGAAACTCGCGCCGCACCATCTCCGCCGATCCATCGCTCGAAGCGTTGTCCACCACGATCGTCTCATACCGCACATTCCCCGCCTGAGCCTTCAGCGAGTTAAGACAGTCCCGCAGCAGGTCTTTAATATTCCAACTGACGATGCAGACGCTGACATCGAACGTAGCGATAGCCGCCCCGCCGCGCGGTTCATCCTGACGAACCGGCGCCGCCGGCGCATCTGTAGTTTGCTCAGGTTCCAACATCACTGTCATCACTTACACCATCCGCCGCCATCTGACTACTGCCCAGCCGGCGCGCCCGGAGGCCGGATCACCGCCAACCGCTGGCCCTGCTTGAGCGCGTACCGCAGGACGACGGTCTTCCCGTCCACCTCCGCCAGCACGCCCACGTGCCGCATCCCCCCACCCACCAGTATCGGCGTGTTCGCGATCACCCCGAGGAACATGTGGTAAATAAAGTACATTTCCGCAAACAGACTCACCACGAACATCGACATCATCGACGCGATCCAGACGGCCAATAAACTCCACAATAGCCACTGATCCTCAATGCTGGTCGCCTTCTGCTTGGCCTTCCACAATTGCCAGATGCAAAGCCCCATAAACGTGTAAAAACCAACCACGCCCATCAACCCGTTGATCACCACCACGTAAATCCAGTGGATGCAAAGATCGTGAAAACGGGCATATTCGCCGGGGATGTCA
>JAQGHM010000238.1 GCA_028291615.1 Phycisphaerales bacterium
CCGTCCTCAACAGCCTGTTCAACGGCACCGCCCCGAGCAACCGCGGCACCTCCACCTCCAACGGCCTGGGCAACCGCTCGTCGTCGTCCTCGTCGTCCTCGTTCGGCAGCAGCGGCTCGAGCTTCGGCAGCAGCTCGCTGGGCAGCAGTCGCAGCGGCGGTGGCAGCAGCGGCGGCTTTGGCGGCAGCACTGGGGGCGGATTCGGGGGTGGCGGGGGTGGCGGCTTCGGGGGTGGCGGGGGCGGCAATCGCGGCGGTGTCTCGTCCGGCGCCTCGCGCACCGGCGTCGACCTCTCCGGACAGGTCACGATCATCGCCGACCCCGACACCAATTCCCTCCTGGTTCGCACCAAGCCGCAGAACTACACGCGCGTCGAACAGGTCCTCAAGGAACTCGACCGCGCCGTTCCCCAGGTCCTCATCAAGGTCCTCGTCGCCGAGGTCACTCATGACAACTCCACCGACATCGGTGCGGAATTCTCCGTCCTCAACCTCCGCGCAAACGGAAACGGCAGCAAGGGCGGCGTGAACCTCGGCCTCTCCAAGCTCACCGGCGGCCTGGTCGCCCAGGTGCTGGAGAACAACTTCACCGCCACCATCCGCGCCCTCGAAAACGTCGGCAAGCTCGACGTCCTCTCCCGCCCCTACATCCTTGCCTCCGACAACCAGCTTGCCAGCATCACGGTCGGCCAGGAGGTCCCGTTCATCAACAACAGCCGCATCACCGACACCGGCCAGACCATCAATACGCTCGACTACAAGGACGTCGGCATCCTGCTCGACGTCATCCCGCACATCAATTCCGAAGGGCTGGTCATCCTCGACATCGCCCCCGAGATCTCCGCCCTCACCGGACAGACCGTCCCGATCTCCGACACCGCCGCTCAGCCGATCATCGCCAAGCGCTCCGCCCAGACGCGCGTCGGCGTCCGCAACGGGCAGACGATCGTGATCGGCGGCCTGATGGAAGACCGCAAGACCGAGACGATCGACAAGGTGCCGTTCCTGGGCGACATCCCGTTCATCGGCGAGGCCTTCAAGCGCCGCCAGAACAAGAAGACCAAGACGGAGCTGCTGATCTTCCTCACCCCCCACGTTGCCTCCGAGCCCGACAACCTCAAGCAGATGTCGAAGGAAGAGATCGAAGGGAGTAAACTGGTCCCCAACGCCGTGGACCCCAACGCCTTCCAGGAACACAAGGAAGGCCTCCAGCGCGGCGCGCGAACCATCCCGCTGGATGCCACGCCTGTGGCGCCGCGGGAAAAGAAGGAAGAGTAAACGTGCCCCGATCGATCCGTTCAAGTATCATCCTCTTCGCCATCGCGGCGATGTGCGGCGCCTGTGGATGTCAGTCAAAACAGCCGGCGCAGCCCGCCCCATACATCCACAAATCCACTGCCGCCGCGCCGACGGCCAAGGACCCCGTTGCGACGATCACCAACACCGACCCCTGCGCAGGCCAACTCCACGACATCAGCGAGCCGCTGCTCCTCTATTACCTCAAGAACCATCGCCTCCCCGGCCGCCTCGAAGAGCTGCGCGCGATCCCCGGTTTCGAATCGATCGACCTCACCTGCCCCGTTTCCAAGCGGCCCTATCTCTACAACCCGATTGGCCTGACAACCGCGGAGAATCGCGCCCGCATCATCTGCTACGACCCCGCCCCCTCCCACTCCGGCATGCGCTGGGCCATCTCGATCATCGAGCCCGAAGACGACAACGGCCCGCTGGTCACCAAGGTGATCGCGCTGCCTGAGTCGCACTTCACGTTCATGGGGCGGTGAGGAACGAGGAGGAAGTTGCGAGTTGCGAGTTGTCCGGTGCGAGTGAAGGGGGAAGACCAGTGACTCACCATTTTGGGGACGTTGGGTGGCTTCGTTTTGCGCCGGCGCGCGTACATGTGGCGCGGTGTGGGTTTTTGTGGCGCGGCGTGGGGCGCGGCTGGGGAAGAGATGCTCACGTGACCTGGGGGCGGGTTGGGTCTGCGAGAGCGGGTTGAGGGCTCGCGGCGCGGTGGCTTCGTTTTGCACGGGCGGGTGATGGCACGCGTTGGCGTGGTTTGGCGCGCGTTGGCAGGTATTGGCGCGCATTGGCGGGGTTGCGGCGCGAGCGCGGGGGGTCATGATGTCGAGGCGCATAGCGATCCTCCCTGTTACTGGCGGTGATGCGCGTCTGGGACCACGTTGGCGCAGCGGCCCTGGAAAACGCTGGATTTGGCGCTGTTTTTGAGGGTTGATGGGCGGATTTTTTTGTTTCAGGGGGGTGCGCGCGGAGGGTACTGGATGCGCATCGCGGAGAACGCAGAGGACAAGGAGAGGTCACCCGCGAATTGACGCGAATAAACGCGAATGAGCGCCGCGCATCCCGGCGCTCGAGCGCCCCATTGCGCGAATCGCGCTGCGCCTCGGCCATTCTCCGCTCTCTTACTGACTACTGACCGCCTTCCACTGCCAATCGCGCACCTCGGGCATGTCCTCGCCGTAGCGGTAGATGTACTCCTTGTGCTCCAGCAGTTTGTCGCGGAGGGCCTGCTTCAGGTAGGCGGCGTTGGCGCCCAGTTGGGGGAGGCGGTCGATGACGTCGCCGGCGAGGTGATAGCGGTCCAAGTCGTTCAGCACCGCCATGTCGAAGGGCGTGGTGATCGTCCCCTCCTCCTTGTAGCCGCGGACGTGCAGGTTGCGGTGGTTGGTGCGGCGGTAGGTAAGGCGGTGGATCAGCCAGGGGTAGCCGTGGTAGGCGAAGATCACCGGCTTGTCCTTGGTGAAGAGCACGTCGAAGTCGGCGTCGCTCATGCCGTGTGGGTGCTCGGAGGGCGGCTGGAGTTTCATCAGGTCCACCACGTTGACCACCCGGACGCGGAGGGCAGGCAGATGCTGGCGGATCAGCGACACCGCCGCCAGGGTTTCCAGCGTCGGCACGTCTCCGGCGCACGCCATGACGACGTCCGGCTCGCTTCCCTCGTCGTTGCTCGCCCAGGGCCAGATGCCGATTCCGGCGGTGCAGTGCCGCACGGCTTCTTCCATGTTCAGCCACTGGGGAGCGGCGTGCTTGCCGGCGACGACGACGTTCACGTAATGGCGGCTGCGCAGGCAATGATCCATCACGCTGAGCAGGCAGTTGGCGTCGGGCGGTAGGTAGACGCGCACCACCTCGGCCTTCTTGTTCATCACCACGTCGATGAAGCCCGGATCCTGGTGCGTGAAGCCGTTGTGATCCTGCCGCCAAACGTGGGAGGCCAGCAGGTAGTTGAGGGATGCGATCTTGCGCCGCCATTCCAGGGCGAGCGTGACCTTGAGCCACTTGGCGTGCTGATTGAACATCGAATCGACGATGTGGGTGAATGCTTCGTAGGTGTTGAAGAGCCCGTGCCGGCCGGTGAGGAGATATCCCTCCAGCCACCCCTGGCACTGGTGCTCGCTCAATACTTCCATCACGCGCCCGTCGCGGCCAAGGAATTCGTCACCCTTTACCACGTCCGCCTGCCACTGCCGCGGTGTTGCCTCGAATACCGCGCCGAGCCGATTCGACAAGGTCTCGTCCGGGCCGAAGATGCGGAAATTCCGCTGATCTGCGTTCGCCTTGATCACGTCGCGCAGGAACTTCCCCAGCACGCGCGTGTCTTCCGCCTCCACTGCGCCGGGCGCGGATACGTCCACGGCGAACGTGCGGAAGTCGGGCATGCGCAGGTCGCGCAGCAGTTGGCCTCCGTTCGCGTGGGGGTTTGCGCCCATTCGCCGCTCGCCGTGCGGCGCGAGTTCCGCCAGTTCCGCCCGCAACACGCCGCGCTCGTCGAACAAATCCTGCGGTTGATAGCTTTTCAGCCACGCTTCCAATTGCTTCAGGTGCGCGGGATTCTTTGACGGCTCCGACAACGGCACCTGGTGCGCCCGGAATGTCCCTTCGCTTGGTTTGCCGTCCACTTCCTTTGGCCCGGTCCACCCCTTGGGCGTCGTCAGCACGATCATTGGCCAGCGCGGGCGCACCGTTGCCCCAATCTGCCGCGCGTCTTCCTGAATCCGGCGGATCTCCGCGAATACCTTGTCCAGCGTCTGGGCCATCAGCGGGTGCATCTTCGCCGGGTCGTCTCCCTCGACGAAGTAAGGCGTCCACCCGTACCCGCGCATCAGCTCGGCCAATTCTTCACGGGGAATACGTGCCAGAATCGTCGGGTTCGCGATCTTGTATCCGTTCAAATGCAGGATCGGCAGCACCGCCCCGT
>JAQGHM010000243.1 GCA_028291615.1 Phycisphaerales bacterium
CCAGCCACGGCTCGCTCTGTGGCCAATACGTCGTCGAAGATTTCCCCCCGAACGGATGAAACGTGATCAAGTGCTTCCCCCCATCCCCCGCCTGCAAGCCCGCCGCCATCGCCCGCCAGATGGCCAGCACATCCGAAGTCGTCGCCGGCCAATCCCCACCCAAATTCCAAATGATGTTCGGCTGACTCGCATACCGGCTCCCCAGCCACAACCCATACGTATATGCATTGGCGGTATTAAACACCCGCCGCGAGTCCGTCGCCGCCACCGCGTCGCCCCACGTCGGCAACACGTCCACGTAAAGCCCCAGCGACTGCGCCTTGGCCAGCGTGTAATCGACGTGATCGAAGTACGCCGTATTAGGCGTCGATGGATCACCGTTCAAAAACACCGGCTGATTAAACGCGTTATGCGTAAATGCATCCGGATTGAACAGCACCGCCTGAATAACCGTGAACTCTTTGTCCGCCCGGTTCTGCAGGTAGTAATCCACATCCGCGCGCGTCGTCTTGTTAAACAGCGCCCACGCCGTATCCCCCATCCAGAAGAACGGGCTCCCGTCACTCTGCACCAGGAAGTGCCCATCCCCGCTCACCTGCAAACTGCTCGTTGACGTCACCGGTGGCGGTGTCACCGGCGGTTGCACCGGCCCGATCGCCGGGAAAAGCTGCGACGTCGGAATGATCTGCTTCGCGATCGGCCCGCCCCACCGCAACTCCGAAACCGCATCCCCTTGGTTCTGGTAATACTCCAGGACGATGTTGTACCGCTGCCCCGCCACCAGCGTGATCGGATCCGACGGATACTCGCTCTCCGTCTTATCGCCCCAGACATCCACGACCGCCTGATCGTTCACCCAAAGCCGCGTCCCGTCATCGCTGTTCACGTAAAACGTGTAGTTGCCGCTCACCGGCGCTAATACCTGCCCCTCCCACCGCACGCTGAACGTCGTCGAATCGATCTGCGATTGCGGCCGCCCCCCGTTCCACCGGAACGACACCACCGGATCGATCCGCGAAACCTGCGACCCCGTGAAATCCGCATTGTCGTAATACGTCCCCAGCAACCCATTACCATCCCCAAGCACAACCGTCCCACCGCCGCCCCCGCCGCCCCCGACGCTCGAAGGATCCGCCGGCGACGCCGGCACCACCTGCCGCGCCTGGCTCGCGCTCTGCCACTCCAGCTTCGCCTTGGCGTCATTGGCGTTCTGGTAATACTCCAGCGTCAGGTCATACGTCTGCCCCGCCGCCAGCGTGATCGTCGCCGAATCTGTCCCCGTCGTCGTCGCCAGCGTCTTGCCATAGTTGGCGAAGAACACCTTCATGTCCGCAGTGTTAACCGTATTATCGTGATTGAAATCCGACTGCGGGCTGGACGTGTTGAACTGCTGCTCGATCAACTGGAAATCGATGAAATCCACCACCCCGTCGTTGTTCGCATCCCCGGGCAAACTCGCGCGATCCGTCCACCGGTCGATCAGCAACTGCCCGTTCACCCAAAGCCGCACCCCATCGTCCGCCGTCGTGTAAAACGTATACGCCTCGCCGTAAGTCGGCTTCACGTGCCCCGTCCACCGCACCGAGAACGTGCTCGGATCCACCCCCGCCGCCGGCGCACCCGCCCCCCACGCAAAATCGATCGCCGGATCAGATCGCGTCAGCACCGGGCTCGTCAGGTCCGCATTGTTAAAGTAAGCCGCCGCAAAGCTGCTCGCATCCATCATCAACCGCGGCTCGAACGCTTCGAGCAGCAACCGCCGCAGCGGACGCGGGCGTACGGATTGTCTTCGGGCAAGTGCGGCAGGGGGCAGAAGGCCTCCACCGACGCGGTCTCGCCGGCGCGGTTGCGTCGGAGACATGGGGTCGTCTCAAAGTTGGGGTACAGCCGAACGTTCGATTCGAATCGTGGGAGGCCCTCCAACGGTCCTCGTTCGATCCGCCAAGGAGTTAACTACACGTGCCTATTCCGGTCAAGTAAAATATAACTCAACCCATGCCCGCGCCCGCAGATTTACCCCATTCTTCCGACTCAACCCCGCCAAAGCCCGATCCCCGCATCTACCGTCGCCTGCTGGGCCTGCTAAGCCCCTGGCGCGGGGCCATCCTCCTCAGCATCGGCCTCCTCATCGCCGGCGGCATCTGCGAGCTCTTCCCCGCCTTCGTCTGGAAATACGTCGCCGACGACATCGCCACCAACCGCCCCTCCTCCCCGATGGTCGCGTCGTTGGCCTCCTTCAACGGCCGCATCCATAACCCCTACTACCTCATCCTCTCCGCCGTCACCTGGCTCCTGGTCATCTACATCATCGGCGAACTCTTCGGCACGATCGAGACCAACCTCCTCAACCGCGTCGCCCAGAAGTTCATCTACAAGATCCGCAACCAGGTCTACCACAAGCTCCAGACCCAAAGCCTCAGCTACCTCCAGCGCCAGCGCACCGGCGACCTCATCAGCCGCGCCATGTCCGACATCGAAGAACTCCAGACCTTCATCGTCAACGGCATCGACACCATCCTTGGCGAAGGCGTCATCTGGATCGTCACCGTTGCCGTCGTCATGCACTACGACTGGCGCGTCGCCAGCCTCTCCCTCGCCCCGCTCATCACCGTCTTCTTCCTCCTCCGCGTCTTCAACAAGCGCATCAAGCCGATCTACGCCGCCGCCCGCGACCGCTTAGGCGACGTCTCCAACCGCCTCCAGGAAAACCTCTCCGGCATCGTCGTCATCAAGATCTTCGGCCGCGAAAAAGAAGAAGCCGCCCGCTTCGCCGACGCCACCCGCGCCCACTACGATCAGCAGATCCGCTCCATCAACGCGAGATCCCTCTACTTCCCCTTCGCCAGAACCGTAGGCTTCTTCAGCAACATCTTCATGATCGGCGTAGGCGGTTACTTCCTCCTCGCCGAACGCGACAAACCCAACGGCTTCACCCTGGGCACCCTCATCATGTTCCGAGCCTACTGGTGGCGACTCTTCGGCCCCGTCCAAACCCTAGCCCGAGTCAACGATATGGTCCAACGCGCCGTAGCCGCCGGAAAAAGAGTCTTCGAAGTCCTCGACGCCCCCGACGAACTCCCCGACCGCAAAGACGCCGCCCCCATCACCAACGTCCGCGGCGAACTGGAACTCAGAAACGTCACCTTCGCCTATCCCACCGACCAATCGGCCATTCGCAATCCGCAATCGGCAATCCTTCCCCCCGTCCTCCAAAACCTGACGATCCACATCCCCCCCGGCAAAACCATCGCCCTCTGCGGCCCCAGTGGCTCCGGAAAATCCACCATCCTAAACCTCCTCCTCCGCTTCTATGACCCCTCCGAAGGCGCCGTCACCCTCGACGGCAAAGACATCCGCGCCATCACCAAGGAATCCCTCCGCAAACAATTCGCACTCGTCCAGCAGGAGTCCTTCCTCTTCAACGACTCGATCCTCGACAACATCCGCTACGGCCACCCCGAAGCCACCATGGACCAAGTCATCGCCGCTGCCAAAGCCGCCAACGCCCACCACTTCATCTCCGCCATGCCCCAGGACTACGACACCAAGGTAGGCGAGCGCGGCGTCCGCCTCTCAGGCGGCCAAAAACAACGCATCAGCATTGCCCGCGCCTTCCTCGCCAACCCCCACGTCCTCCTCTTAGACGAACCCACCAGCAGCGTAGAACCCGACTCCGAAACCGCCATCATCGCCGCCCTCGACCGCCTCATGAAAAACCGCACCACGGTCGTCACCAGCCACCGCCCCAGTCTCATCCTCCAGGCAGACTTGGTCTACGTAATAGAAAACGGACAAGTCACCGAACAAGGCGCCCCCAACCAACTGCGAAACAACAACGCCTGGTTCTCCAGATTCCTGAGAACGACCCACGAAGGCGCATTAGAAGAAGACCTAGCGCGCTAGCGCGGCGGCGCATCTCGGCACTGGCTTCGGCTGGACGGAGAACCATTCCGGGCAGTAGGATCAACGCCACTCCACACTTGGGGGCCGTCCGGCATGTTCCCGAAGATTGTTTATCCTTTCTTTCATCCGGACCAAGCGTACGTTGAGGGGCAAATCGTCGCCCTTACGCCTGGGATGGCAGATCGCGGCATCCGTGACGCTTGGTGGAATCATGAGGATCTAAAGGCGGACTTCGGCCACCCACCTCCCATTGACCGGCACTGGAACTGGAACGAGATGAGCATCGATTATGACGGGGTGGAACTCCCATCGCTCAAGGTGGCGTTGGTGGCCAATAGTAACATCGAGGGGGCGGCGATGATCTCCACTATGCCTGTTCCGTCCCGTCTCGACCCCAGCGAACAGGGGCTTTTCCTCGAGTTGTTTTTCACAGCCCCTTGGTACCGGAAGAAGTTACGGCGTGACGGGAACCCGTACATGGTGGGTATTGGAACGGAGCTTCTAACCTTTGCAGCGTGGCTCAGCCGAAAGAAAGGTTACCAAGGCCGTTTGCTGCTCGATAGCAGCCCCGATGAGGTCGTATGGTATGCAGACCCTAAAAGGGGTTTGCAAAAGCTGGCGAAGAATCCTATTCTCTATGAGGGCGTGCAATACACGCCGATGGAGCTTTCCGCACCAGCGGCACAACTGCTGCTTGACGACTGGGAGTAATCGGCCAGGGAAGCAGAGAGGAGGTCGGCCATGTTAAACAACTGGTTCAAGAAGAAGACAACCGACAAGCCAACGGTGACCAGCCGTGGTGGATACAAGATCGTGGCCCCTCCGAAGAGTAAAAAGCGGCGTGAGATGCTCGAGGGCCCGGACATCGCGGCAAGCGGCGGGTCGCGGACGAAGCATAACCAGCCTGTCCGCTAAGGACGCCAACGTCAATAACAGCCCCCGCTAAATGCGGGGGTTTTTTTTGCACGCGTCGTCCTGGGACCTCGACAAAATGTTCTCCATCGCCCTAACCGACCACCTCGAAGGCCCCCAAGACCAACCCTCCACCCAAATCTACGAAGAAGTCGCCGATCTAACCCACCTAGCCGACCACCTGGGCGTCCGCTACGCCTTCTTCACCGAACACCACGCCCACATCCACCAAGGCCACCTCCCCACGCCCCTCCTCTTCGCCCTCCACCTCGCGAGTCAAACCAAACAAATCCACTTAGGCACGGCCGTAATCTGCGCCAACCTCCACCACCCGCTAGACATCGCCGAACAAGTCGCCGTCGCTGATCTCCTCGCCCAAAGCCGCCTCGCCCCAGGCTTCGGCAGCGGCAGCACCCCCGAAGAACTATCCCTCTTCAACCTCCCCCAATCCACCGAACAAGAACGCCACACCCAATTCAAACAAACTCTGGAAACCATCCTAAACGCCTGGCATCCCACCTCCTCCACGCTGCCCCATCCCGCGTCAGATCTCCCCTCACGCTGCTTCATCGCCGTCAACAGCATCGGCGCCGCCAAAATCGCCGGACACTTCAACCTGAACGTCCTCTTCTCCCACCTGAGAACCCCCGCCCAATACAACCAATACCGAGCCGCCTACCAAGCCGCAGGCGGTCGCCTCCAAATCGCCGCCAACCGCCCCGCCTACATAGGCAAAGACGACCAAACCGCCTGGCAAGAAGCCGAACCCGCCTTAAGAACCCTATGGCGCAGATTCAAACAAGAAGGCAAAATCCCCGCAGACATAAAAGAACCCGCCAACCCCCAAGACCTCTGCGCCCACCCCATAAACTTCATAGTAGGCAGCCCCCACTCCGTAGCCCGCCAACTCCGCGACCTCCACCACCAATCCCCCTACGACATCGCCAACCTGGAACTCCGCTGGCCCAACCTCTCCCACGACCAGGTCCGCCAAAGCCTGACCCGCCTGATGCAACAAGCAATGCCCCTGATCGCGTCCCCACCCTGAACCCCGCACGCCGGGGCAGAGCCTCGGGAGTTCCACGACCGACGCGCCGCCCCGGATTCCCCCCCCCGACAAAATCGGGAAGGAAACCCGCGTCCCAATTTCATTCGCCTCAACAAGCAATGCCGCTTTTCCCCAACCCCCACCCCACCACTTAGCCCGGCGTGAACACACGCCGGGCAACCAAGGAAAACCAACCCCCAACCCTCCCCCACTCCACCCCCCACATCCCATCGTTCCCTCGCCGAAGTGTGCAGTTTCATGTACTCATGAAACTGCGACACGTAGGCTCCACCGATATCGACACGCTTATAAAAAGACTCCCTCTTCGACCTCTCAGGCAGATGGAGGAATCAGCGTTTTCGAGTGAATCAAAAGCGCCAGCGTCGGAGAGGGATGCTCGAACACTTCCGCGATGAACTGGTCATGCGCCTGACTCAACCAGACACAGAAATGGATTACACCTCGCCCCTGAGCTATCCGCGCCGGATCGGGCGTGATTTCGTCGATCATCGAACAGACCAGGTCATCACTGAGCGGCGCCACGCTATACGCATGCAGACCCCATGGCGACCACACGAACGGCGGACATCCGGGCATCACCAGCGCGTCCGCGCCAAATCGCTGCCCCTCGCGCAGGAGTTGATCCCAACTCAACTGTGACGCCGATGAGTTCCAGCCCTCATACCAACCAAACCCCTCCCGAAGTAATTCTGGCGCGTCCGGTGGGAGCCTCGTTAAAACCACTGCGAGCGGCGTCGGCTCACCAAGCATGTCGACCCGAAACTGAAACGTGCCCGAACCATAACCAAGCCGAAAACTGCGGCAGCCAGGGATCGCCTCGATCCGATCCGGCCCTGGCACGATCTCGTCGAGCATCGAAAGAATATCTTCCGCTTCCACGCTCGGGACGGCCCCCGCGCAAAGCCCTTCATCACACCGCCAGTAAGGCGGTTGACCCGCGACCAGCAGCGCGTTCATGTTTTTTGTAACGCAAGTCTGGAGAATTTTACCCCACGCGAGCTTCGGCATCGTGGAACTCCTGATCGGGTAGCCGGCAGCATTTCATTGTAACGTCCGCGTGCGTCCAGTGGTCATCAAATCTTCAACCCGTTTCACACCCCTAAAGCGCTTGGATGAAAATGGGCCCATCGTCCAGTTGGGCACACCGCCGATTCGCGCACGCGCACTTCCACATAGCCCGCCGCTTGCGGCGGGTCTTTCGTCGCCCCGCGAACTCACCCCACCGCTGCCCTCAGCACCAGCTCAACCCGCCGGTCCACCGTCCCATTGTTATCCCAAAACGTAAACTCCACCCCATCTGGATAGCGCCTCGCTTTCGTTGAGGCCAAGCATAAATCATCTTCAATCAAATCGCTTGTGGCGCTCTGCCGTCATCATCACCCTCCGCCCTCATCGCCGCCCTCAAAAATTAAGCCATTTTCCTCGCATTTTTAGCCCATTCCTGATACAATCCCACCGTCAGAGAGGGGAACGAAATCATGGGGGCTTCCAACTCAATTCGCCGTACCACAACCCAGCGCTCTACCACCCCGTCCCGCGCCACACAGCCCCAAAATCCCCAGCGCGCGCCGGCGCAAAACGAAGCCACCCATTTAAGGCGTCCGCTGAATTCCCGCCCAACCCAGATCCCGCCAAGGCGCGCCAAACCCTGCCAAAGCGCGCCAAACCACGCCACCTCGCAATCTGTGCAAAACGAAGCCACATGCCAAAACGACAGTCCCGCCCTCCCCTCTCCCTCCCTCTCCTTTTTCGCAACCAACTGCGCGCCGGCGCGAATCGAACCCACTTCCTCCGCGCCGGAAGACCCAATTACCCGGATGCACGAATTTGCACGAGAATGCACGGTTTCAGCGAATCGCGAATTTCCCGCCGCCCAACCCCTCCCGACCCTCTTCATGTTTCACGTCTTCATGTTTGACGCATTCTCCTCACTGCACCACATGCACCCGAGGCTTCGTCACCGGCGCACTCGCCGGCTGAGTGCTAGGCGGCGCATAACTCAACAGCGACGGCCCACCATCCCCCAAGAGGATCATCGTGCTCACCATCGGCTCGGTCACTTTCGCGAACAGCTTGCTCCACTCCGGGATCATCCGGTTCAAGAGCCGCTCGTTCTTCCGCTCCAGGAAGTTCACCGTCGTTCGCGACGGGAACGACACCACCAGGTCGCTCTCCGTCTTCCACTCCTTGCGCACAGCCGCCAGAAACTCCGGCAGCAAGATGATCGTCGGATCGACGTCGCTCCGCAGCGACCCGTACCGCCCCAGCCCCGGCAGGTCGATCGTCTCGAACGCAAGCTGCGTTTGTTGCGCGAACGCCTTTTTCAGATTCTCCATTGCCGCCGCGCTGATCTGTTCTTCCGACACTTTCCATGCCGCCGCCGTATCCGGATCCACCGGCGTCTGCGCCCTGGTACCCGGCCACCGCACCACGGGCAGCCAGTTCAGATCCAGCACCACCCGGTTGGTGATCGGCGTCTTAGCCGTGTCCGGCGCGGTCAGCGCCATCGTCTCCCTGGTGTTCGCCAGGTACGGGTACAGCATCGGCCGCACCCGCTCGAACCCCAGCTTCGCCAGCCGCGCCCGATCAAACAGCGGCAGCTTCTGCGCCAGGTACGCGCGGATCGGCTCGCGCTCCTTCCCCATTTTGTCCATCAGCGTTTCCGACAGGGGGGTCAGGTCGATCGTCTGCTCGACGCCATCCGCCGACATCTGCAGCGCGAAGCCAGGCGCTTTGATCGTCCGGATGTCCGGCCGCTCGGCGTTGGCGATCTTCGCCGCCATCTCCTGCCAGTCCACCAGCAGCTTCGCCTTCCGCGCCGCCGTCGCCTGCTCGGCCGTCTTGAAGACCGCCGTGTTCGAGTCCGGGCCGGTCTGTTTCGAGCAACCCGTGATGAAAATGAAAATCAGAATGGGAGAAAGGGAGAACCGGAGAATCGGAGAAAAAGCGCGGCGGACAACCTCTCCCATTCTCCCACTCTCCCATTCTCCGTTTCTATTCTTCATCACACCATCCTATCGACTACTTCCCTTTTCCGCCGCACCCGTTACATTTTGCGGCCATGCCCAGTCCACTCGATTTTCCGGCGCGCGGCAAGGTCATCCGCGTCGAAGGCAACGTGGTCGTGTTCAACCCGAGCGCGACCACCTACGAGCTGCGACTGGTCAACCACGACGGCGCCGAGATGCCTCGCGTCTCGCCCGCGGCCATCTCCTGCTACATCCGCTGCAACGCGCGTAAAGTATGGACGATGCCGAGCGGCGGGAATTTCGTCACCCCCATTTTCGGCCCCCCAAGGGTCATCCAGGGACGGGTCCGATATCTCGAAGAGACCCTCGGCGTCATTCAGGCCGGCGTGCCGATCATCGTCAACTGGCCCGCCGAAGAGGTCGCCTTCGATCTCGCCAGCGGCCCGATCGTCCCCGCTGCCATCATCAACGCCACGATATTACCGGGCGCAACCTTCGAGCTTGCGACCGCCGCCGTGCCTCAGCCTTAACGGATGCGGCCGGCTTAGACTCAAGGGGGCGAAGCGTTGGGACGATAAAGTCTCAGGAGAACGCTATGTCAGTCCAGTTGCTCTGCCCCAATCTCAAGTGCCGCAAAATCCTCTCGGTTCCTGCCGAGGTCCGTGGCAAGCTGGTCAAATGCCAGTATTGTCAGACCATGCTCCGCGTCCCCAGTTCCAAGCCGGTCGCCGCAGGCCCGGCCGAAGGCGCCAAAGCCCCGCATTAGCACTCGCCGCTCACCCCGCATATTATCCCGGGCATGAGCCAATCGTCGACGCCCCTTCCCGTCATCCCAACCAACGACTCCCCCCCGCGAGCCCAGATCGGTGGAATGCTCGGCGTCGCCGCCTGTTTTATTGGCCTGGCGATCTTCCTGGGCGGCTGCATGGGCTTCGAGCGCGCCTTCGACCTCGCCTGGATCCCCCTCGCCCTCGCCGCCGTCGGCCTGACCTTCACGGTGGTCGCCGGCGTCTTCAATCGCGACACCGGGGTCCAGCACACTGGCATCCTCGCGTCAATCCTGCTCAACGTCTTCGGCCTGGTCGGCGGCATGATCGAATGGGCTTTCGGCCACGGCTCGACGATCTTCCCACCCGTAAAATGACCGACGCGCACGACCCGAATAGCTTGCCCGAATTTCGCCCGCAGCGCGGACCAGGCCGCGGTAGTCTCGCGGTCATGAATACGCTACCCCCCTTACCCGTGATGCGTCGGGCCTTTGCCGAGAAGGACACCGCTTTCGATGGCACCTTCTTCGTCGCTGTCAAAAGCACCAGCATCTTCTGCCGCCCGGTCTGCCGCGCCAAACCCCCCAAGCCGGAAAACGTCGAGTTCTTCGCCACCGCCAACGAGGCCCTGAGGAACGGCTACCGCGCCTGCAAGCTCTGCCACCCGCTCAATCCAGCCGCAGGTCGATCGAACGTCGTTAACCAGCTCATTCGCCTGGTGGAAGAAGACCCCTCGCGCCGCCTGGGTGAGTCAGACCTGACGGCGCTGGGCGTCGATCCCTCGACCGCCCGCCGCCAGTTCCGGTCTCACTGCGGCATGACCTTCGCCGCCTACCAACGCGCCCGGCGGATGGGCGCTGCGCTGCGCGAGGTGCGGCAGGGGGGCTCGGTAACCTTCGCGCAAGTCGGCGCAGGCTTCGAATCGAGCAGCGGCTTCCGCCGAGCATTTGCGCACCTCTTCGGCACCGCGGCGTCGCGCTCAGACGACGTGGCCCTGCTCACCGCCGAGTGGGTCCCGACGCCGCTGGGCAGCATGCTCGTGATCGCCAGCGACGAAGGAATCGTCCTCTGCGATTTCGTAGATCGCAAAGGTTTGGAGACCGCGCTGGGCCGCCTCCGCGTGCGCTTCGGAAGCAAGGATCAACCCGCCGCGATCGTTCCGGGCGAACACGCCCACCTTGCGGCCGTCCGCGCGCAGCTTTCGGAATACTTTGCCGGAACGCGGCAATCCTTCACCGTTCCCCTCTCGCCGCGCGGCACGGCGTTCGAGGGCAAAGCTTGGGAACATCTTCGAGCCATCCCCTACGGTCAGACGCGCAGCTACGGCGAGCAGGCCAGCGCGATGGGAAGTCCGCAGGCGGTACGCGCTGTCGGCCGCGCCAACGGCATGAATTACCTCTCGATCCTGATCCCATGCCATCGCGTGATCGGCGCTGGCGGCGAGCTGACCGGCTACGGCGGCGGCCTCGCGCGAAAGCGCTGGCTCTTAAATCACGAGAGGAGCGCCGCGCGTGTCGGTGGGTGATAGCCTGGCCGCGGAGCTCATGCCGGTAGCGGACATCGTGCCGCCATCGCAGCGGCGCGTTCACTTGTCGGACATCATCTCGCTGGTGGTCCTCGCGGGGTTCTGGGGCGCGTCGTTCCTGTTCATGCGGGTTGCGACGCCGGAGTTCGGGCCGGTCCCGCTCATCGCGGTGCGGGTGCTAATTGCCGCGCTCCTCCTGCTACCGGTATTGGCGGCGCGCGGCGGGATGAGCGAGCTGCGCGGGAACGTCGGGCCGCTGGTCTTTGTCGGCGTAGTCAGCGCGGCGCTCCCGTTCACGCTGCTTGCATACGCGACGCTGCACCTGACAGCCGGCTTCACATCGATCCTGAATTCGACGGCGCCGTTTTTCGCCGCGATCGTCGCATATGTGTGGCTTGGCGATCGCCTTTCCCGCCCGCGCGTGCTGGGGATGGTGATCGGTTTCGCGGGCGTGCTGCTGCTGGTCTGGGGTAAGGCGTCGATCAAGGGAAATGGCGCAGCCATGGCGATGGCGGCGGGATTCGGCGCGGCGGTCTGTTACGGCGTGGCGGCGAACTACACCAAGGTGCGCCTGGCAAAGATCGGAGCGCTCGCCACGGCGACGGGAAGCCAGATCGGCGCAGCGCTCTGCTGGGCGCCGCTGGCGCTCTGGCAAATGCCGGCGGCGATGCCGTCGCTCAAAGCATGGCTGATGGTCGCCGCGCTCGGTCTCTTCTGCACCGCGGTCGCGTACATCCTTTACTTTCGCCTGATCGCGCGACTCGGGCCCGCGCGGGCGGTGACGGTGACGTTCCTGGTGCCGGCGTTTGGGATGTTGTGGGGTGGAATCTTTTTGAAGGAAGCAGTCACCTGGCAAATGGTGGTGGGGACGGCGGTAATCCTGATAGGCACGTCGCTGACAACCGGGTTGGTGCGCGGGCGGCGGCGAGGCTGATTCAGGCGGCCTTGGGCGTGCAGTTGACCCTGGGGAGGTCGCCGACGCCGTGGAAGATTTCCCGGGCGCGTTTGAACTGCTGGATCATCATCGGGATGGCGACCTGCGTGTCGTACCTGCGACGGGCGCGGGCGTGGGCGGCGAGCGAGAGTTGTTCGCTTAGCGCGCGATTGCCTAAGAGGCGGTCGAGGCCGTCGGCGAATTGCGGGACGTTGCCCGGTGCTGCGATGAGCCCGCAGCGGCCGTCGTCGAGCAGTTCGGGGATCGCGCCGACGCGGCTGCCGATGATCGGTCGCGCGGCGGCCATCGCTTCGAGCGTGCTGAACGAGAAGCTCTCGAACCCCGACGAGCAGACGACGGCGACGGCGGCCTGGCGAAGTTCCTGCTGCACCTGCGCGAGCGGTTGCGGTCCGGTAAGAATAATTCGGCGGCGGACGTCTGCGTCGGAGACGAATTGATCGACGACATTTGCGAACGACTCGGTCTGCGACCACTGGTCGGGCCCGATGATGTGAAGTTCGGCGCGCGGGTGATTTGCAGCGACGCGGGCAAAAGCTTTGACAAGCGTGTCCTGCCCTTTGAAGCGTTCGAGGCGGCCGGCGCAGATGATGCGCTGCGGCTCGTTGTCGCCGGGCAGTGGGACAGGATCGACAGGCACGTCCATGAAATTGGGGACGACCTGCGGCGGAGTCGTCAGCTTCCATTTCGACTGAATGAACGCAGCCATCGTGTGGCTTGGAGTGGTGATGACCTGGGCGCAGTCGGTGCTGCGGCGTTCGAGGTAGGCGAGCATGCGGTTCATCGCGGTGCCTTCGGTCTTGTTAATGCCGAAGAAGAGGTCCCACGGTCCGTGGACGCGAACGACCAGAGGCCAGCGGCGCATGCGGCCGCAGAAGAGTCCATTGGCCGCGTGCTCGGGCGCTTCGATGACGTCGAGCGGCGTCTTGCGGTGGATGTCGAGCAGCGCATCGCCGCTGGCCATGTTCCAGCGCATCCAGTGCCAGACAAGGGGATGGGCCTTGTCCATCATGGTGGCGAAGACGCGCCAGTAGAGCCAGCGGAAACCCCGGAAGCCCAGAGGTGGCTCATAGCGCGCGGCGATGCGGTGGATGGTGACGTTGGGTTGTTCGAGGTCGGGCTCTTCGGTGGGACCAGCCAAGACGATGACTTCATGTCCGGCCCTGCCAAGCGCGCCGGCGAGCCGGAAGGTATACGTGCCCACGCCACCCAGGCCGCGCTGGGGAGGGTATTCGTAGGATACGAGTCCGATTCGCATGGGTGAGCTCTGGGCGCAAAAAACGTGAGGGGGCGATTGTAGGTCTTCAGTAGTTATCGACCACTGGGAAAATAACCTTAGGCGGACGTTGGGTTTTGGGGCGGAGGACAGGGTTGCTGAAGCAACCCAGCCAACTAGTGCGTTCGCGAAAACCGCAGTTACGCGGGTTCCACGAGTATCTTGGCCGCGGCGGCGGTGCCAAGGGACAGCGGGGATTTATTGGCAAGCTTTAGGAGGACGCTATCCGCGTGCGGGTCGCGCGATTGGATGGTGAGCGCGACGCCGGGGATCAGGCCGCTGCGATGGAGGAACTGGAGGAATGCGGGTTCCTGATCGGCGATGCGAGCGATGCGGAGCGGCTGGTTTAGGTCGCACTCGGCGAGGCTCTGGAGTTTCTGCGGGGTGACTTTTCCCTTGGAGGTGGGGATGGGGTCGCCGTGCGGGTCGACGCTGGGATGCCCCAGATATGCGTCGATGCGTTCGAGGACTTTGTCGGAGACAGCGTGTTCGAGGTGCTCGGCTTCGTCGTGAACTTCCGACCAGTCGAGGCCAAGGACCTTCACGAGGAAGAGCTCGACCAGGCGATGCCGGCGGAGGACGTGGAGGGCGAGTTGCTCACCAGCCTTGGTAAGGCGAACGCCGGTGCGCGGCTCGTAGGTGACCAGGTTGGCCTCGGCAAGGGCCTTGATCATGGTGGTGGCGGTGCCGGGCGTGACGGCCATGGCGGTGGCGAGACGGCCCATCGGGACGAGGTCGCTGCCGCCGAGCGGTTGCTGCTCGAGGTAGATCTGCTTGAGATAGTTCTCGACGGTGGAAGAGGGCATAACGAGGGAGCTTTCTACTACGCCAACAATAGCCTTGGATTAAAGACTTGACAAATATTTGACCGATAGTGATACTGACTTTGATTAGTCAAAGTCAAGGTGGTTCAGATGGATGATGTCAGTTCACAGAGCGGGAAGGCGACGATTGATTACGCTGCGCCGGCAACTCCGACGGGCGAGGAGGCGGGGCACCGGTCGCTTGAAGAGATCCATGGTTCGATTTCGGTTCCGGACCATAAGGCGGGGTTTTGGCGGCAGTACCGTGCATTTGCCGGGCCGGCGATCCTGGTCAGCGTGGGGTACATGGACCCGGGCAATTGGGCGACCGACCTCTCAGGCGGGGCGCAGTACAAGTACAACCTGATGTGGGTGGTGGGGCTCTCCTCCTTCATGGCGATCTTTTTGCAGGTCTGCTCGGCGCGGCTGGGGATCGTGACGGGGAAGGATCTGGCGCAGGCGTGCCGCGACTATTACCCGCGGTGGAGCCGGATTCCGAATTGGCTGGGTACCGAAGTGGCGATCATGGCGTGCGACCTGGCGGAGGTGCTGGGGAGCGCGGTGGCGATCCACCTGCTGTTCCCGTCGATCCCGCTCTTCTGGGCGGTGATCATCACGGCGTTTGACGTGCTGCTCCTGCTGTCTCTTCAGAGCAAGGGGATGCGGTTCATCGAGGCGTTCATCCTGGTGCTGGTGCTGACGATCGGCTCTTGTTACTTCATCGAGTTGTTCGTCCTGCCCAAGATCACCCCGAGCTTTGGCGAGATCGGCGCGGCGATGGCGCGGCCGGGGTTCACCAACCCCAGGACCGGGGGGTTTGACCTGGGCATGGTGTACGTGGCGATCGGGATCGTGGGGGCGACGGTGATGCCGCACAACCTGTACCTGCACTCCGCGCTGGTGCAGACGCGCGCGTTTCAGAAGGATGACTTGAGCATCCGCCGGGCGATCCAGATCAACACGGTGGATTCGGTGGTGGCGTTGTCGATCGCGTTCCTGGTGAACTCGTCGATCCTGGTGCTGGCGGCGATCACGTTCTACGGCAAGAAGACGGTCATCACATCGGCCGGCCAGGTGATCGACCTGGCCAGGGAGGGGCAGGACTGGATCCAACTGGCGTACCTCACGCTTGACCCGTTACTCGGGACGGCGGGCGCGAGCATCCTCTTCGCGATCGCACTTTTGGCCAGTGGCCAGAGCAGCACGGTGACCGGCACGCTCGCCGGTCAGGTGGTGATGGAAGGGTTCATGCACTGGCGGGTTCGGCCGTGGGTGCGGCGGTTGATCACTCGCCTACTGGCAATCATCCCTGCGGTCATCGTCATCGGGGTGCGCGGTGAAAAGGCCGTCAACGATCTGCTGACGCTCAGCCAGGTGGTGCTGGGGCTGCAGTTGCCGCTGGCGATGATCCCGCTGTTGCACTTCACGAGTTCCAAGCGGCGGATGGGAAAATTTGCGAACGGCGCGATCTTACTAACCGTGGGTTGGGCGTCGTGTGCGCTCATTACCGCGCTGGACGTGTATTATCTGTTTTTCAAGGTGATTCCAGACTTTTTCCATGGGGGTTGAAGCGGCGGAATGTGACTTCGCGATGCGAGTCAGACGAGTCGTGGCAGTAACGGAACGAACTGTCATCCTGAGCGCAGCGAAGGACCTGCGTGGAGTTGTAAAGCCACGTGGCATTGTCGGTCCGTGCCAGATCCTTCGGAGTACCTCAGGATGACCGTCGTTCTCTGTCTCAATAAACGGGGAATGGTAAGCAGAAGGATGACGCCATGTGGCAAAAAATTCTGGTGACATTGGATGCGACGAGCGCGGATCGCACGATCCTGGAGCATGTTCGTCCGCTGGCGCGGAGGTTCGAAAGCCGAGTGGTCCTGTTGCACGTGGCGGACGGGTGGGCGGCGCGAACCTATGGGCCCGACGCGGTGAGCGCGGAGATCACCGAGGATCGGGCGTACCTCGAGACGGTGCGGAAGGAGTTGGAGGCGGAGGGGATTCCGACCGAGGCGGAATTGGCGTTTGGGGATCCGCCATCGGAGATCATCAAATGGGTTAAGCAGCGTCAGTGCGACCTGGTGGCGATGAGCACGCACGGGCATCGGTTTTTCGCGGATTTGTTTTTAGGCACTACGGCGCACCGGGTGCAGCATCAGGTGGATGTGCCGGTGTTGCTGGTGAAGGTGAAGGGGTGATCGGCCTTCCGATGGCCATGGGGGTGTGCAGGAAAGGGCCTTGCGCGGAGCGCGAGGCATAGCCGATGGGGTGGCCTTGAGGGTCGGTCTGCAGGTACATGGTCCCGCGGCCTACGCCTGTTTCCTCGGGTTTGCGGGTGTCGTCGCGATGCGGCTTGGTGGTGGAGTCAATGACCGTGATCTCGTAGACGTCGGCGGCGACTTGCTTAGGGGCAGAATCGAAGAGGACGATGTGGCCTGTCGATCCGGTTTCGGGAAGGGGGTCTTTGTGCCAGGCCCAGAGGTCGCCGGGGCGAGCGTCAACGACGCGCTGGACGTGCTGCCAGAGGTCAGCAGGCTTGGGGTCTGCGGGCGCGGCGGCGAAGCTTTTCGAGAATTCGATGGCGCGCGGGTGTTTAAGCCTGGAGGGGTAAGTGATGGCCTTGTAGTGCTCCGGCAGATCTTTTCGCAGGAGGTAGCTGACCAGGCCTGAGCAGTCGCAATTGTATTGGCCGGCGGCCGGGTCGATGTCGGTGACGTGCTGGTAGTAGGTGGTCTTCATCGTGCCGAGGATCTGGTGGGCGCGGGTGACGATTGGGGAGGCGGGTTGGGTGGCGGGGGCGGCGGCGACCAGGAGGTAAAGCAGGGGGATGAGGAACAGGCGTTTCATCGCGGTGCAATATATCATATTCGACGATGGACAAAATCGGCGTAGGCATCATCGGGTTCGGGCGGATCGGGGCGGAGCACGCGGCGTGGCTGACCAAAACGGCGGGTATCGAGGCGGTGGCGGTGGCGGATGGGACGGCGGCGCGGCAGGATTTAGCGCAAAAGCGGGGCTTACGCGTCTACACGATGGTGGAGGAGTTGCTGGAAGATCGCGGCGTGCAGGCGGTGCTCGTCGCGACGCCGACTGCGATGCATTTCGAACATGCAATGCAGGTGATGGAGGCGGGGAAGCATGTGCTGGTCGAGAAGCCGATGGCGCTGGATTTGGCGCAATCGAAGCAGATGGCGGCGGAGGCGGCGGGACGGGGGGTGGTGCTAAGCGTTTTCCAAAATCGGCGGTGGGATCTAGATTATCTGACGGTGCGAAAGGCAGTGGAATCGGGCGTGCTGGGGAAGTTAATCAACGTGGAGAGCCGCCTCGGGCAGTGGAGCAGTTGCGTGGGACCTGCGGCGCGGGAGTACCGGCCGAACTGGCGAAATGAGGCGGCGTTCGGCGGGGGCGGGTTGTATGACTGGGGGAGTCATTTTGTCGATCAGATCTGGCGTTTGATGTGGCCGGCGAAACCCGTGCGAGTTTTCGCACAACTCCAGGGAAATGTCTGGAGCGTTGACTGCGATGACTTCGCGCGCGTCTGCATCGACTTTGACAATGGCGTGGCCGGATTGGTGGAGATCAACACGACGACGACGCGGCCGCTGCCTCGGTGGCATCTGGATGGGACGGCGGGGAGTGCGGAAGCTCCGTACAGCTTGGAATTCGATCTTGCAAAGTGGGCGGAACTGGAGTTTGCGCCGGCTGGCGGGGGCACGCGGCGGCTCGAGGTTGCGGCGACGGGGCTGACCGAGGTCGAGATCTGGGAGCGCTTCGGCGCGGCGGTGCGGCGTGAGGGGGCGCCGGCGGTGGATCCGCGGAGCGCGCTTTGCACGATGGTCCTACTGGATGCGGCGCGAGAGAGTGCGCGAGATGGACGCGTGGTTGATCTGAGCGGGTTGGTTGAATGGATTTACTAGGAATGCGCTTGCAGTGATGGCGGGCGCGGTAACTCCCAACCGCGGCCCCGTCATCCTGAGGGAGTTTCAACGACCGAAGGATCTGGCTGAAAAGTAAACAGACCTCTACTGCCGTCCAGATCCTTCCCAAGCTCAGGATGGCGGCTAAGCGCCGCGAGCGATCTTTGCAACTTCTGGCCGATCTGCTCCAATCGCCCCGCCCGGTATGAAGCGATTTTCCCTTTCACAACTTTTGTTGACCCTCGCGGTGGCCGTGGTCCTTTGGCTGTTGATCGCGGCGGCCTGTCTATTCATGGGTTCGGGCGGTTGGGGGCTGCCTGAGAGTCGGTACATCTTTACGGTTCGGGCGCAGTCGATCGCGCTCGCATCGCTGGTCGGGGCGGCGCTGGGTGCAGCGGGGGTGGCTTATCAGGCGGTGTTGCGCAACCCATTGGCGGACCCGTATTTATTGGGGGTTTCGTCGGGGGCGTCGCTGGCTTCTTATTTGTGGCGCGTGCCGGGGATTTCGGGAATATCCGTGCTGGCGGCGGCGTTGTCGCAGCAGGGGTTCGCGCTGGCCGGGGCGTTGGCTGCGGTGGCCGTGGTGTTCGCGCTGTCGAGCCGGCGCGGGCGGATCGAGCCGGTGACGCTGCTGCTCGTGGGAGTGATTGTGAACGCGATCAACGGCGCGATTTTCTTGTTGATCAACGCGTTGCGGCCGGAGATCACGGGACAAGGCGGCGGCATCATCGGATTTCTCGCCGGTGGAATTCAGAACAACTTGGGCCCATACCAGGCGCAGGGCGCCGCCTACGTCTGCGCCGTGACGTTCGTATTGCTAATGGCGTTGACGCCAGGCTTGAACGTGGCAGGGCTTTCGGAGGCGGAGGCGCAGTCGCTGGGCGTGCGGATTCATCGGCTGCGGTGGGTGGCGCTGGTTTCGGCGTCGGTAATGACGGCATCGGCCGTCGCGATCTCCGGGCCGATCGGCTTCGTCGGCTTGATCTGTCCCCACTTGGCGCGGCGGATGGTCGGGCACGATGCGCGGCGGCTTTTGCCATTATCGGCGGCGCTGGGGGCGGGCTTATTGGCGCTGGCGGATGCGCTCTCGCGATCGATGATCCGCGTGGCGGGGACTTGGCCGCCGGTGGGGGTGCTGACGGGATTGCTGGGCGGCCCGTTCTTTCTCTATCTGTTATATCGCCAGCGGCACGCGGGGGAGGCGGGATGAGCCTTCGATGCGAGCGGATTAGTTTTGGGTATCGCGCCGATCGGCCGGTGGTGCGGGAGGTTTCGCTTGCGGTGACGCCGGGGCGGATCACGGTGCTGCTGGGGCCTAATGGTTCAGGGAAATCGACGCTCCTGAAATTGTTACTGGGCACACTGAAGCCCGGATCGGGGGAGATCGAGTGGGAGGGGCGGACGCTGCGGGCGCATAGGCCGCGGGAACTGGCGCGGGGAATCGCGTACCTGCCGCAGTCGCCGGGGTATGAGGCGGGGCAAAGCGTGGCAGAGGTGTTGCGCGCGGGGCGAACCCCTTATCTGCAGGCGTTTGGGCTCGAATCGCTCCGCGACGCCGAGGTGGTGGCCCGGACAGCGGAGCTGCTGGGACTCGCGGAATTAATGGATCGCCCAATGGAGGAACTCTCGGGTGGCCAGCGGCAGCGGGCATTCCTAGGCCGGGCGCTGGCCCAGGAGCCACGGGTATTTTTACTCGACGAACCCAACACGTTTCTCGATCTGCAGCATCAAGCGCAACTGTGGCAGTTGCTGCGGACGCTGGCGCGGGAAAAACATCTGGCGATCCTGGCGGCGAGCCATGATCTGAATCTGTCGGCGGCGTTTGCGGATGAGTTGTTACTACTGCACGATGGGACAGTAGTCGCCAGCGGTGCACCGGAGACGGTGTTGAACGCGGAACTGTTGTCGCGGGTTTATGGGATCGGCATGGAGCGGATCGATCGGGTGGGAAAAACGCCGGTCGTGTTTCCCGCAATTTAAGCGTGATAGCGCGTAGGGTCGGGGACGCCGGCGTCTTCAAAACCCTTCTTGCGAAGCAAACAACTGTCGCAATGCCCGCATGCAGCGCCGGTTTCATCAGGGTCGTAGCAGGAATGGGTTTGCCCGTAGTCAACGCCAAGCTCCGTGCCACGGCGGATAATCTGCGCCTTGGTCAGGTGGATGAGCGGCGCATGGATCTTGAAGCGGCCAGCGAACTTCGTCCCGAGGTTGGCGGCCCGCTGGAATGCTTCAATGAAGTCGGGGCGGCAGTCCGGGTAGCCGCTGTAGTCGATCGCATTAACACCAATGAAGACGTTGGGGGCATCGAGCACTTCAGCCCATGCCAGCGCGTAAGCGAGAAAAATCGTGTTGCGCGCCGGGACGTACGTGATGGGGACGCCGGCGGCGGACATTTGCGACTCATCGCGGTCCTTCGGCACCGCGGCGTCCCCGGTGAGCGCGGAGCCGCCAAACTGGCGGAGATCAATCCGGATGACGCGGTGCTCCCGCACCGCCCCATCCGCAGCCAGTTGTGCCGCGGCGATTAACTCGTGGCGGTGCCGCTGCCCATAGTCAAATGCCATCGTATACAGCGGCGCAAAGCCCTGATCGCGGGCGATGGCCAGACAAGTGGCGCTGTCGAGACCACCGCTGAGGAGGATGATGGCGGGAGTGGGAGTGATCATATGGGTAACACGCGCACGCGGCTCCGAGTGGCATCCACAACGACCAACGCGCCTGCGGCAAGGTCGGCATCGTGCTGTCTAAGCGCTGCAATGACGACGTTTCCGATTCGATCGGGAAGCGGATCTGCCACCCGCACTTGCAGCACGCTCGGGCCGGTGGCGTGCGTGAGGGCGAGCGCCGTCCCGAAATCCAGATCGTGAGTAAACACGATATGATGATTGGCCAGTGCCGAATCGAGGAGAATTCGATCGGCGGCTCGCGGATCGCCGATTGTTGACCAGTGAATGGCCAACCAACCGTGCTGTCGGAGAAGAGTCACCCAATCGGGCGAAAGATTCATGTCGATCAGCACTTGCACGCTCATGCGACTGCCAAGGGAACTTCTCGTTCCTCGACCCGCCAGGCCGCGTACGACAATGCTTCGTCAAGGTCGCCGGGCTCCAGATAGGGATACGCCTTGAGGATCTCTTCGCGCGAGCGGCCTGCGGCCAATAGCCCCAGGACCATCGCGACGGTCACGCGCAGACCGCGGATACAAGCCTTTCCGCCCATGACGTTTGGATCAAGCGTGATGCGTTTGAGCTCTTTCATAAAGTGCTCCAAGTATACGGTGTTTGTCGTCAAGGGGTTAACCAATTACACTCCCCGCATCATGAAAATCCACGAATATCAATCCCGCAAGATCCTCAGTGACGCCGGCATTCCCGTCCCCCCCGCCGAAGTCGTATTCACCCCCGACGAAGCGGCCATCGCATTCAAAAAGTTCGGCGGGCAGATGTGCGTGGTGAAGGCGCAGGTCTACGCCGGCGGGCGCGGCAAAGCCGGCTTCGTAAAACTGGTCAACTCCGCCGACGAGGCCCGCGACGCCGCCAAATTCATGCTCACGCACCGCATGACCAGCGTGCAGACCGGCCCAGAAGGCGTGCCGGTCTCGGTGCTGCTCGTAGCGCCCGGCGTGGACATCGCCAAGGAATACTACCTGGGCATCACCGTCGATCGCGGCCGCAACACGGTAACGCTGATCGCCAGCGCCGAAGGCGGCGTGGAGATCGAAGAGGTCGCCAAGCACTCGCCCGACAAGTTGCTCAAGGTCGCGCTGCACCCGCTCCTGGGTTTACAGGGATACCAGGCCCGCGAGGTCGCCTTCAAACTCGGCTTCAAGGACAAGATGGCCAGCCAGGCGGCGTCGATCATGATGAACCTGTCGAAGGTATTCAATCAGAACGACGCAGACCTCGCCGAGATCAATCCGCTGGTCGTCACCAAGCAGGGGCAGTTGATCGCGATCGACGCGAAGATCAGCTTCGACGACAACGCGATGTTCCGCCACAAGGACATCGAGGTGCTCGCCGACGAAAGCCAGGAAAAGCCGCTCGACGTTCGCGCGAAAAAGGCCAACCTCAACTACATCGCGCTCGACGGCACGATCGGCTGCCTAGTTAACGGCGCGGGCCTGGCGATGGCGACCATGGACATCATCAAGCTCCACGGCGGCGAGCCCGCGAACTTCCTCGACGTAGGCGGCGGCGTGACGGCCGAAGGCGCGATCGAGGCATTTAAGATCATCCTGTCCGATCCGAAGGTCGAAGGCATCCTGGTCAACATCTTCGGCGGCATCGCCAAGTGCGACCTGATCGCCGAAGCCCTGGTAACGGCCGGAACCGAGATCGGCTTCAAGGTGCCGGTAGTGGTGCGACTGGAGGGGACGAACGTGGAGAAAGCCCGCGAGATCCTCCAGGGCGCCAAGTCGAAACTCCCAACGCTGATCGCCGCGACCGACCTGACGGACGCCGCGAAGAAGATGGTGGCGGCGGTGGCGTGATATAATGGGGGAAGAGGTGATGGCATGACCGCGCTGGAAGAAGTAGACAAACTCTGGCCTCGCCTGACTCGGGCTGAAAAGGCGCAACTGCTTCAGTGGGCAGCGCGGGACATTGGCGAGGCATTTCCGGGAATCGAAAGTACGCCGGGCGTCAGCGGTGGCGAGCCCTGCATCGTCCGAACGCGGATCCCAGTCTGGGTGCTCGAACAAGGTCGCCGCCAGGGATTGGGGGATGCTGAATTGCTGGCGGCGTACCCCACGCTCCGCGCGGAAGATCTCGCCAACGCCTGGGCCTTCGTTCGATCGAACCGCGCACAAATCGACGCGCAGATTCACGAAAACGAGGCCGCGTAACCAATGGCGCGGCTTTACTCGAACGAGAATTCCCGATACCTGTAGTGAACGAGCTGAGGCGGCTGGGCCATGACGTCGTAACCATTCAGGAGACCGGAAAGGCCGATCAAGCGACGACCGATGAAGAGGTCCTCGCTTTTGCCACTGGCCAAGGCCGAGCCGTTCTGACGCTCAATCGCAAGCACTTCATCCGATTGCATCGAGAATCGTCCAAGCATGGCGGGATCGTTGTTTGCACCTTCGACGCTGATTTTGCAGGGGAGGCGCAGCGGATACATGTCGCGGTTGATGCAGAAGGGGACCTGTCTGGAAAGTTGCTTCGCGTGAACCGGGTTAGTGGCTGAGACGCGCACCCAACCCACGAGCAACCGAATACCCTTGCCCATCCCACCCACTCACCATATGATTCCCTCAGCGGTCGTCGCCAAGGACGGCCGGGTCCGATGCAAGGGTTGGCTGTGAACCGGGTCAGGTCGGAAACGAAGCAGCCATAAGCAGTACCAGCCTTGTGCCGTCGGTCACCCGGTCGTCTTTCGCGGCGACCGTTTTTTATTGGCCGCCGACACCTCCCCAGGCCTGACTTCTTCTTGCCTTTTCTTCCGCCATCCTTCATCCTTCATCCCTGCCAATGCGTCTCTTCATCACCGCCAACCTCAGCCGGCCCAAGGTGCAGCCGTTCCTCGACGCCAAGCTTGACTGGATCAAGCGCCACGTCGAACTCGCCGGCCTCGACACCGATTGCTCGGCCCCCCTCGACCGCGTGGACGCCGACGCCATCCTCGTCCTCGGTGGCGACGGCACCTTGCTCGCCGCGGCGCGGCGCCTCGCCGGCAAGCAGATCCCGCTCCTGGGCGTCAACTTCGGCCGCCTCGGTTTCCTGGCCAACTTCACCCCCGACGAATTCCAAGCCGACTTCCATCGCCTGATCGAGCGCGAGCTCCCGATCACGCCGCGGCAGACCCTGCAGGTGACGGTCGACGTGGACGGTGTCGGGCGATTCTCCTCGATCGCGCTCAACGACGCCGTCATCACCTCCGGCCCGCCTTATCACATCATCGACCTCGTCCTGACCGTCCGCGACGGCCTCGCCGGCACCGGCTCGGTGCATTGCTCCGGCGACGGCATCATCATCTCCACCCCCTCGGGCTCGACCGCCTACAACCTCGCGGCCGGCGGCCCGATCGTCACGCTGGGCGTCAACGCCGTCGCCATCACCCCGATCTGCCCGCATAGCCTCTCGTTCCGCCCCGTCGTGGCGCCGATGAGCTCGACGATCACGATCACCCCCGAGCGCGTCAACCCCGGCACGACGCTCTTCTGCGACGGCCAATCCTCCACGCCGCTGCGCGTGGGGGACAAGGTCACCGTCATGCGCGCGGATCACGACGTGCTGTTGTACGACAACCCACACTCCAACCCCTGGCAGGCGCTGGCGGAAAAACTGCACTGGGCGCTGGGCCCAAATTACAATCACAACGAAGAGGGATAAATCGTGCCCGGATCCGTCGTCGTCGTGGTCCTCACGCTTGGATTGATCGCAGCGGGCGTGGCGAGCGCACACGACCCACTGACCGACCTCCCCGCGCCCACCTCCGTGCCCGAAGCCTGGGACGTCATCGGCCAATCGCTGGCCAACATCGCCACGTGCATCCAGACGGCTCAGTTCAAGGAGATCGACGCCCACGTGTCGAACTGCTCGCCGGCCCTGCGCGTATTGCAGGCCGACGCCAAACGCCAGAATGACAAGCCGCTCTACGATCAGCTCGAAGCCCTCTACTACAGCGGCGACGCGATCATCACCGCCGCGCGCCTGAAAGAAGGCGCCGCGGAAAAGGCCTCGACCGCGCTCGCCGCGCATCGCGCCGCCGTCGATGCAGTGAGCAAGCGCTACGCACCAGAGGTCCTCGCCGCCCGCGTCTACGCCTGCCCCATGCATCCCCTCGAGCGCAGCCTCGACCCCGCCGCTCCCTGTCCCAAGTGCGCAATGAAACTGATCCGCCGCCGCATCCCCGCCAGCACCACCTACGAAAAGCCCGGGGCCGCATCGATGAAGCTCACCGCCAAGCCCGACGAGCCTCTGCAGGTCGGCCGCAAGGCCACCATCACGATGACCCTGACGAAGAACGACGGCACGCCCGTCACACGCGACACATTGCTCCTCATGCACACCCAGAAAATCCACCTGCTGATCATCGACGCCAGCCTCTCCGACTACCACCACGAGCACCCCACGCCCACCGCCGCCAAGCCAGGCGAATACGTCTTCGCCTTCACCCCCGCCCGCCCCGGCCCATACCGCATCTTCGCCGACGTCGTCCCCGCAGAGTCTAGCGTCCAAGAATACGTGATCGCCGACCTCCCCGCCGACACGCCCCCCAACCCAATCGAAGACCGGCAAACGCGCCTGCTCTCCCAGGTTGACGGCTTCCACTTCGCCATCAAGTTCGCCACGCCGGACCAGAAACTGCGCGCCAACCAGCCGATCGCCGGCGAGCTGTCCGTCCTCTCCCCCAGCGCCCTACCCTTCAAGCAGCTCGAGCCGATCATGGGCTCTTTCGCACAGCTCGTAGCCTTCAACTAGGACGG
>JAQGHM010000251.1 GCA_028291615.1 Phycisphaerales bacterium
CAACTTCGCCTTATCCAGTTCAGGCGTGCGGCGTCGCCCACCCGCGCCGGCCAAGAGGGTCTCGATTGCAGGTTGGCCGTCGAAGACTTCCTTTTCCCGGGCGCTGTCGCCGGAGTGGCCGTTTCCGTTCCCGTTCGAAGTCCCATTGCGGCTGGTGGCGCGGCGTTTGCGAGGGACTGAAGACGACTTCGGATTCTCAACGGCAGACGACTTGCGCTTCATGGAACTCTCCTGATCGACTAGGCTGGATAATGGCCCGGTTTGCTATCGTATGATTAGCCCATCTGTTAGAAGCGCGCAGGGCGCTCCCATTCACAAAGTTATCCGCGGTCGTGCAAAATCGGCAACTGCAAAAAACCTGAATTTTCGTGGCACTTGTAAATGGAATCACCAAGCGACAAGAGGCCGGTAATACGACCAGGATTTTGGGTGGTCGACCTGACCGGTACCGGCGAAATCCGCCTTAAGCAAGAATATGACTATTCGTCGTTGGAGCAGCTTGAGGGGGCTTCGGAACTAATTGGTCTGTTCTCGGCCGAGCTCTGGCGGGCGCCCGAGGGGTTCGACGCCAAATTAGGAGGGGCCAACCTGACCATGCGCTGGCGCGCCTGTGCGGAGAGCGCCGGCTTGGCGACGCTCCGCCAGGGAGAGGGACTAATCAGCCTGAGCGTGCTGTTGTCAGGACAGGAGGCCGATGCCGATGCCGCGACGCTGAAGTCGCTGCAATTGCACCTGGTGCGCGAACTGCATGATACAGGGTACGAACCGGCGTTCGACCTCATCTATCTGCGCGAGCGCCCGCTGGTGGCGAGCATGAATTTCCGCGCCCCCGAAACGGCGAAAGGGCGAGGGCTGTTCGCCCTCGCCGATCGCTGCTTTGCCGCGTCTTACTTTCGGAAGTTGGGTTTGGCCTGAACGTCGTCATTCAGACGATTTTCTTCCCACCGCCTCCGCTGCCTCCGCCTGTGCCACCGCCGCCGCCACTTCCACCACTGCTCTTGACCGTCATACTGATCGATCCCTTCAGGCCGGTGTTGGCGAGGTCGGCGACGCCCAGCGTCTGGGTGCCGGTCGAGGCAAAGGTGACGAGGAAGGCATGCACCCCGCCGTCAGCCGCCGTAAACGTGTAATCAGTCGGCAGGATGTTCCCACCGCCGGACGGCCCGCTGAAGTGAACCTTGCCCACGTAGTTGGGTATCACGTTGCCGTAAGCGTCGACGGCGGAAAGCGTGACGGAAAACGCCGTGCCGGCCGTGGCATTCGACGGAGCGCGGAAGCTGAAACCGGCCATCGCGGCGGGGGTTACCTGAATGTCCCGCTGCGAACTAGCCATTGAGGCGGTCGCAGTATCCTGAACCACGAACGTCTGACCGCCCGCATTCTTAAGCGTGATCGAGAAGATGTGTAAGCCGTTGTCCGCAGCGGTGAACGTGTAGCTGGGGAGGAAGGTGGCCAGGGTATCGCTGGTGCTGAAGTTAAGGGTGCCGCGGTAATCGGAGGCGACATTGCCATAGATGTCCCGCGCGGAGATGGTGAAGTTCTGCGCCACGCCCGCGACGGTGCCATGAAGCGGCATCACCGCAATCGTTGCCGGGGCGGCGGAGGTGATCACAATCCCGGTCTGCATCGAAGTAATCGCGGGGTTGTACAGATCACGGACGGTGAGCGACTGCGTCCCAGCCGTGCGGAGGGTGACGGTAAACGTATGCGTGCCGACGTCGGCGTTGGTGAAGGTGTAGTAGGGAAGGGTGGCCTGGTAATCCGAACTGCTGAAGAGGATCGTGCCCGAGTAATCGACGGCGACGTTGCCGAAGGAGTCGTAGGCGGTGACCGTGATGGTTTGCGCGGTTCCGGCGGTACCGCCGGAGATCGAAGTGATGACGAATCGCGAGGCGTCGCCGGGCGTGCCAACGATCGTCTCACTGGCGAGCATCGCGGGGTTAGCGACATCCGTGGCGGTGAGGGTCTGGGCGCCCAGCGTCATCGGCGTGACGGTGAAGTTGCCGATGCCATTGACCAGAAGGCCGTCGGTGGCGGGGAGGACGATTTGCGCGTCCGAGCCCGTGAGGTGGATCGTGGCGTTGTCGCCGGTCGCGATGTTGCCGTAGGCGTCGTAGGCGGTGACGGTCACGATGTGGGGCGAACCGATGTGACCGCCGCCGCCAATGATGCCGATCGAGGTTGCGACGTCGGCGGTGATAAGGGTGGAGGACGTGCCGCGAACCATGCCATTTGCGGTGTCGGTCGCCGTGATCGTGCGTGTGCCGGCGGTTTTCAGCACGGCCGAGAAGCTTGCGACGCCGTTGTCAGCCGCCGTAAACGTGTAGTCGGCGCTGAGAACGCCCTGCGGATCGTTGCTCGTGAAGTGGACGGTGCCGGTGTATCCGGTGGCGAGGTTGCCGAATGCGTCCTGCGCGGTCACGGTGAATGAGGCTGGGGAGCCGGCGACGGCGGTGGCGTCGGCGGTGATGGTGAAGCGGCTGGCGGCGGCGGCGGTCACGGTTACCGTCTCGCTGCCCGTCAGTGCCGCGGGCCCGTTGGCAGTGAGCGTCTGCGAACCGAGCGTGAAGAGGGCGACCCCGGTGTTGAACGTGTGGGTCCCCGCGTCAGCGGCGGTGAAGGTGTACGTGAAGCCGTGCATTCGCGGGTCGGTGGTGACGACGTGGACGGTGCCGAGGAAGTCGGCGACCACATTGCCGTCCGCGTCGACCGCGCTGATCGTCAGGGGCAGGGGCGTGCCTGCGCCCGTCGTCGCGGGCGAGGAGAGCGCGAAGCCCGTCGCCGTGGAGACGTTGGTGATCGCGCTGTTGTTGTTGATCATCACGCCGATGTTGAAACCGTTCGCGCCGGCGACATCGATGGTGCCGTCGCCATTAAAATCTTCGGCGGCGAAGACGAGGCCCGCGCCCGGGCTGGAGACGGATGCACTGAACGTGCCGTCGCCGTTGTTCATCTGGGTCTGGTAGCTGGAGCCGTTGGAGCTGATCAGGTCGTCCTTGCCGTCGCCGTCAAGGTCGCCGGATTCCAGTTCCCAAGGTTGCGAGCCGGTGTCGTAACTCTGGTAGGGCTTGAAGGTGCCGTCGGGGTTGCCCAGGAGGATGGTGATGCAACTGGAGGTGTAGGAATTGGCGACGGCGACGTCTTGGTTTCCGTCGCCGTTGTAGTCGCCGATGGTCATGCGGTAGGGGGCGGAGAAGGCGGCGTAACTGTGGTAGGCCTGGAACGTGCCGTCGCCATTGCCCATCAGGGTGCTGACGGTGCCAGCGCTGACGGCGTCGGCGACGACCAGGTCCTGCTTGCCGTCGTGATTCAGATCGACGGCCTTGACGTCCTGCGCCTGGGGGCCGGCGGCGTATTCAACTGGCGCGGCAAACGTGCCGTCGCCGGCGCCGATCACCACGCTGACGGTGCCGGTGGTGTTGGCGGCCAGAAGGTCCGTGATGCCGTCGCCGTTGACGTCGCCGGTGGACATGCGCGACGGAGCGAAACCGAGCAGCGTGGTGAGCGGCGCGCCGAACGTGCCATCGCCGTTGCCCATTAGGGTGATGGCGTTGTTGCCGGCCATGACCGAAACGTCGAGGCGGCCGTCGCCGTTGAAATCGCCGACGGCGGACGTGCCGGCTTGCGAGCCGGTGTAACGCGACCCCGGCGAGACCGCGCCGAGGCTCGAGGTCAGCGGCGCGCCGAACGTGCCATCGCCGTTCCCGAGCAGTACCGTGACGCCGGCGGGTGCTGAATTGGTGGTCAACACGTCCGCGCGACCGTCGGCGTTGAAGTCGCCGGTTAGCATCGAGACCGCGGGAGCGCCGGCGGCGTAGGAGACCGGCGTGGCGAAGCTGAAGAGCGTGCGGTCTTCCAGGTTTTCAACGGCCATGCGGATGGCAGAATCGCGACGGACTTTGGGTGACTGGCGGCGCGACGACGAATTGCGCGACTTCGATGACAAAAACATATTGAAGCTCCTTCGAGAAACAAATCAGTTGCAGGCAACGTGCCCGTACTGATCCGAAGGTAGCGGCTTCAAGAGTTTTATTTGGAGCGGTGCAAAGATTGCACGTGCGCGAGCGGGGCGCGTGCGTTATCGACCGCCCTGGTCGTCGGTGGGAAGGAGGACCGAATCGTGCGCATCGACCGGCAGGGCGGATTCGTCGGTGATACCGCCGTCGCCGGCGCCGGCGGTGTAGATGTTGTCGCGGATGCCGGTGTCGGGATGCAGCGCACCGCAGTAAGGCGTGGTTTGGAAATCGACGTGGCCGTCGGCGTAGAGGACGTTCTGCCCCTTGTTGCCGTGGTTGTTGGAGTTTGCCGCCGCCATCAGTGCCGGCGGGGCGTCGTGGGCGGGCCCGATCACGTTATTGGGCGGATTGCTGCCGCCGCGCGTACCGGGGTTGATGTCGCCAGCCAACACGAACTCCGCGCCTAGCGTATACCGCCAGACGAATTTGTTCTGCGCCGCCGTGGGGCTGGGGAAGGGGGTGGCAACGGAGTAGGTGAGGTTGTCCGGAATTTTGTCCCAGTTGCTCGACTGCTTCTGGTCGCCGTTAGGAAACCCGGGAACGCCGTTGCTGGCCGGACAGATGAAGAGACTGGTCGGCAGATCCTGCGTTTTGACAAGAAGAAAGAAACTGGCGGGCACGTTGTTTTCGCCAACGTAACCGGAGTTGCCAAAGCTGTTGACGACGCCATACCCCGCATTGTCGAGCAGGAGCTTTTTCTTCGGATCGTACAGCGTACGCGGGAAGCTGCCGTCGCGCTCGCCGCTGCTGTATGCGACCATCGCGATGCCCATCTGGCGGAGGTTGTTCGAACACTTCAGGCGGATCGACTGCTCGCGCGCACGGGAGATTGTCGGGATCAGTATCCCAATCAGCAGCGCAATAATCCCGATGACGACGAGCAGCTCAACAAGCGTGAAGGCCCCGGCGCGACGCCCGGCGGCGGCAGGACTTACCGATTCAGATTGTTGGGCCGTATCACACATTGAGATATCTTCAGCCGCGGCAACCTAGCAGGTGATGGAACCGAATCAAACCCCTTGCTATTTCAGGGAATCAATCCTTTTTTCTGGTATTCGCCTAATCGGTAATAAAGCTTACGCAGGCTGATGCCCAGCTCGGTTGCCGTCGCGGCGCGGTTGCCCTTCTGTCGTTCGAGGACGCTGAGGATGTGCCGCTGTTCAAGTTCTTCAAGGGAGAGCTTCGCCGAATCTGTTTCGGTTGTTACGGGGGCGGAATGCGGCCCTTCGGGCTCGCCGCTAAACGTCGATGGCGCTGGAGAATCGTTGATGATCTGTCCTTTGCGGCGTTTGCTCGCACGATCGAGGGCGACTTCCAAACTGCCCAGTGCGCACGGCTTGGTAAGGAATTCGACAACGTCCAGGTGAATGGCGCGCTTGGCCGCTTCAAGATCGCCGAACCCGGTCAGGACGATGACCTGAATGTCGCGATGCTGCTTGCGGACAGACGCGAGGAACTCCATTCCGTCCATGCCCAGCAGGTTGAGGTCGAGGATCAGGATGTCGAACGTTCGCTGCGCCAGTTCCCGCGCCGCGGCCTCCGCGCTGGGCGCCAGCGTTGCGCGGAAACCCATCTCCTTCAGCGCCTGCGAGAGCATGTTGCGGATGCGCATTTCATCATCGACGACGAGGACTTCCCGGCCTGTGGGTAGCGTGGAGGCAGACGACGACGATGACGGCGCTGACGGCATACGATGAACTCCATTTTCCACAAACATCGCGTTTCACCCGGTAACTAAGGCCGTGCTGCCCGCAACGGCAGCGGCAGCGCCCGCGGGCAACTGGACGGTAAAACGGCTGCCGCGCCCGGGGCCGTTGCTCTCGGCGCGGATTCGACCGCCATGACTTTCGATGATGGCGTGGGAAATCGACAGGCCCAGGCCGGTGCCCGGCTCGCCCGCGCCGCGCTTGGCTGTGAAGAACGGTTCGAACACGTGCTCCAGCGTGCCGGGCGACATCCCCTTGCCATTGTCTTCGACGAAGATCTCGACCCACGACCCACTGCGCCGCCCGCCGATGCGAACCTCGCCTCGATCCGCCGGCGCCGCTTCGAGCGCATTGACGGTCAGGTTCATCAGCACCTGTTTCATCTCGGTTGGATTGGCGACGACTTGCAGCGCCTGCGCCTGGTCAAAATCGAGAACGACCCGCCGGTCGCGGTAATTCTTAAGCCCCTTCGTCAGCACGCTGACCTGCCGCGCAACCTCGTCGAGACACAACGTTTCCCGGCCATCCCCGCCGCCGCGGGCCAGCGACAGCAGCCGGCTGGTAATCTCCTTGCAGCGGAACGCCTCGTCGCGAATGATGCCCTGCGCCTCCAGCGCGGCGGCGAGTGTTTCCGCCTCAACCTCAGCCTGCGGTCCTTCGATCGCGCCGCCGTCCTCTCCGCCGCCCAGCATGACGCGCCGAAGCCCCTTGCCCGCCAGCTCCGCGTAGCCGGAAATCACGCTCAGCGGATTATTAATCTCATGCGCCACGCCCGCAGCCAAGAACCCCACGCTCGCAAGCCGCTCCGACCGCACCAGCTCGCGGCTGCGCGCGATGACCTTCTGTTCCAGGTTGCGATACAGCCCCGCCAACTCGCGCGCCAGCCCATTGAAGTAAACCGCGACGTCTTTGAACTCGGCCCCGCCGCGCGGCTTGATCTCATCGCGAAACTCCCGTGCGGCGCTGACGCGCATGTCATCGCGCAGGCCAAGCAGCGGGCGCACCAGCGCCCGGTACTGCGTGAAGTGGATCGCGGCCGAGATTGCCAGCACGAGCAGCAACAGCCCGCACGTCCAGACCAGGCGGCTGAGCAAACGATCCGCAGCCGCGATGACGTGCCGCCGCGCCGAGCCCGGGACCAGCTTTGAGACGTTCACAAGCGATTGGCGGACGCTTTCCAGTTCGGCGGCGGCCGCGAGCGACTTCGCGGGAGTAGGAGCGCCGCCTTCGCTGGTGGAGAGTTGCACGGCGGCATCAAGGTGCTGCGAGGCGGCGCGCGCGAGATCAAGCTGCGCCGCGGCGTCGCCATCGTCCCACCCCGCGGCCAGCCGCAACCCGCGCACGATCTCCGTGACCTCCGTCTGGATCTTTGTAAAGTTGGTGACGGCCCGGAAGTTGGTGGCATTACCGCCGCGCAGCGTGTCGCGCAGCCACGTGACCTCGACCAGCACACCATCCGCCCGATCCATCGCCTCATATTCCGCCGTCGCCGCCCGCGCGCCGCGCCACATCGCCGACAGGTTCCAGACCGAGACCGAGCCGATGATCAGCACCCCCGCCAGCAAAACCGCGCTCCAGAGGACGAACTTATGTTTGAGATTCATGGCCATGGTCGCACGGGAATAAGGGGACGGGGAAACGCCTACGACCGTGTCAGAATACCGGGCCAGGCGCAGGCGCGATTATACACTGCAAACTTTGCAGCGCTGCGACGACAACGCGGCGTCCTTCTCTGCTTGACAACCGCCGGAGACCCGTCAAAATTCGCGGAAAATCGCGGACCCTCCGACGGTTGGCACGCTGGAAATCGTGAGCAATACGGGCTTAGAGATAAAAGAGTAAAGCCCCACTGCCGCCGCAGTGGGGCTTTTTGCGTAAAACGAGTGCGGGAAAGGCCGGTGGTCGCGTGTCGGTCGGAACGATGGCTGTTCGGATTCAGAGGGCGCTCGCCGCCGCGCGGGAAACGCGACGGCTGGAGGTGGGGGCGGGTGTATTGCCGATTACACCGGCTGTTTTTAGCGAACAGTTCGGTGACGGCGCGTCCGCGGCAATCGTCGCGGACACCAACACCTTCGAGGCGGCGGGGCGGGCAGTGCAAGGCGCCTTCACCGCCGCCGGCCGGCCAACCGTCGATCCGTTTGTCTTCACCGATCCCGATCTTTACGCCGAGCACCGCTTTGTCGAGCAGCTTGACGCCTGGATGACGAGTCACGCCGCGATCACCGTGGCGGTCGGCTCGGGAACGATCAACGACCTGGTGAAGCTGTCGGCCCATCGCGCGGGCCGCCCATATCTGTCGGTGGCGACGGCGGCCTCGATGGACGGTTACACCGCCTTCGGGTCGTCGATCACCTTTCGCGGATCGAAGCAGACCTTCGACTGCCCCGCTCCGCAGGCGGTGGTGGCGGACCTGGAAGTGATCCGTCGTGCGCCGCCGCAGATGAACGCCGCCGGTTATGCCGATCTCCTGGCGAAGTTGACGGCGGGCGCGGATTGGATCATCGCCGATGCGCTCGGCATCGACCCGATCGATCAGACGGCCTGGGAACTCGTGCAGGTCCCGCTCATGGAAAGCCTGTCAGACCCCGCGGGTGTGCGGCGGGGAGATCCGGAAGCGATCGGGCGGCTAACCGAAGGCCTGATGATGGGCGGCTTCGCCATGCAGTGGACGAAGACCAGCCGGCCCGCGTCGGGCGCTGAGCACCAGTTCAGTCACCTGTGGGACATGCAGCATCACACGCACGAGGGCGCGGCGCCGTCGCACGGGTTCAAGGTCGCGATCGGCACGCTCGCGGTAGCGCGGCTGTACGAAGAACTGCTGCCGTTGCCGGTCCAGTGGCTGGACATCGATTACGTTGCGGCGCAGTGGAAGACGGCGGCTGAAGAGGAAGCGACGATCACGGCGCTTCTGGGCGAGGGTGAGCTGGCGGAAAAGGCTCGCCTGGAGATGTCAGCGAAGCGCGTGACGCCCGAAGTGTTGCGCAAGCGCCTTGAACTATTACGCGACGTCTGGCCAGCGCTAAGCAAGCGATTACGCCAACACCTGCCGTCAGCGGGTAAGCTGGCGGAAATGCTGGCGGCGGTCGGCGCGCCGACGGAACCGGAACAGATCGGCATCTCTCGTGAGCGGCTTCGATTGAGCTATCGTCAGGCACACCTGATCCGGCGGCGGTTTACAGTGCTGGATCTGGCGGCCCAGGCGAACCTGTTCGAAATGGGCATGGACCCGATCTTTTCGCGCGGCGGGGTTTGGCGGATCGGCTGAAGCTGGAGGAATGCAACATGTCGAGTCTTCCGCCGACTGAGATGACGCTTCCAACGCGGGGCGGATTGTGGGGATGGTTCAGGCCCGACCCGCCCGCCGCCGTGCGCGTGACGAACCCCGACGAGGTCGCCGCGGGCTATCGGCGCGGCCAGATGAAGGTGCTCGTCTGGGCGACGCTCGGCTATGCCCTCTTCTACTTCGTCCGCAAAAACCTGAGCATTGCGATGCCGGTCATGGGGAAGGAACTCGGCATCGGCAAGGATCAGTTGGGCCTGTTCCTGACGCTTCACGGCCTCATCTACGGCGCGTCGAAGTTCGCCAACGGATTTATCGGAGATCGCGCCAACGCCCGCACCTTCATGGCGACCGGCCTGCTCCTCTCCGCACTCGCGAACATCGTCTTCGGCTTCTCCTCAGCGGTTATCGTCTTCGGCATCGTCTGGATGCTCAATGGCTGGTTCCAGGGGATGGGCTTCCCGCCCTGCGCGCGCTTGCTGACGCACTGGTTCCCCCCCAAGCAACTCGCGACGAAGATGGCGATCTGGAACTCATCCCACTCGATCGGCGCGATGACGATCGTCGTGATGTGCGGCTATCTCGCCGGCTATTCGTGGCGGCTTTGCTTCTTCGTCCCGGCGGCGATGGCGATCGTCTGCGCGGTCGTATTGTTCCTGACCTTGCCCGATACGCCCGCAGCAGTCGGCCTGCCCGACGTCGCCGGCACGCGATTGGCCGACGACCATCGTCCGACCGACGACCTGACCGACGACGCGCAATCGCCCGAGGCGTTCCGCTCGTTTGTCGGCCGGCACGTCTTCGGCAACCCGCACATCTGGATCCTGTCGCTCGCCAACTTCTTCGTCTACACGATGCGCTACGCGGTGTTCGATTGGGGCCCGACGCTCCTGGAGGAGACGCGCGGGATCAAACTGTCTACCGCCGGTTGGATGCTCGGCGCGTTTGAAGCATCGGGCGTGATCGGCGGGCTGGCGGCAGGGTGGGTGACCGACAAATTTTTCGGCGGGCGCGGCGCCCGCGTCAGCGTCTTCTGGATGTTCGGCTGCGTGGGCGCGATCCTGCTCCTCTGGCGATACCCCGGAAAATCCGTCGCCCCCTACACCGTCATCCTCTGCCTCGCCGGCTTCTTCATCTATGGTCCGCAAGCGCTGATCGGCATCTCTGTGGCGAACCTGGCGACCAAGCGCGCAGCCGCAACGGCGATCGGCCTGACCGGCGTCTTCGGTTACGCCTCAACCGTCCTCTCCGGCTGGGGCCTGGGCCTGCTGGTGCAAAAATATGGCTGGGATCGCGGCTTCCTGGCGATGTTCGTCGTCGGCATACTCGGGACGATCACGTTCATCGTCGCATGGAACGCGAAAGCCCACGGCTACGCCACAGACGATGAGCCGCCCAAACGCGGGTTCGAAGTCATCAGGACCTGAAGGATTTGCACATCAAGGCGCCGCATTCAACTCCCGTCGCAACTCCCCAGGCCGATTCGTCGTAATGCTATCCACCCCCGCCTTAATCAACTCCCGCCCCTTCACCGCATCATCCAGCGTCCACACGTGACACTCCAACCCGGCGGCCTTGATCCGCTTAATCGCCGCCGCATCAAGCGGAAACTTGTGCTCCAAGTCCACCCCATCCACGCCCGCCTTCTTCGCCTTGGCGATCACCTCGTCAAGGTCCGGCAGCTTCCCCGTCTTCTTGTCCTTCGCATAACCGTGCAGCCAGTAAACCTTCCGATCCGGAAACTTCTTCTTCGCCGCCTCAGCGACATCCAGGTAAAAAGTGATGATCACCGTCTGCTCCGGCTTCACCGCAGCGCGCTTCAATGACTCCGCCAGCGCCGGCAAAATCTCCTCGTGCACCTTGATCTCAATCAGTAGCTTCTTCCCCGCCGGAATCAGCGCCAGAACCTCGTCCAGCGTCGGCACCTTCTCGTTAAACCCCTTCCCCGCCCACTTGCCAAACGCGCCGACGTTAATTGCCCGGATCTCATCAAACGTCTGTTCGACCACCTTCTTATCCACGCCGCCAACGCGCTTGGTGTCGTAATCGTGAATGACCACGATCTTCCCATCCTTGGTCAAATGAATGTCCAGTTCATCCGCGTCCGCATTCTCCTGGTAACCCAGCTTGAATGAAGCAAGCGTATTCTCCGGCGCATTGGCCGAAGCCCCCCGGTGCGCAACAATCTCAGCAGCGAAGGCGGCGGGGAGGAGCATCGCGGTGAGCATAACGGCAACGACAATGTTGGCGAGCGCGGGCATGGCAGTGATTCCTTTCAAGAAATTCGGTAACGAGCGACATGGCTGTTAGTTCAAAATTTCGGCTTGAATATCGTCTTCCGCTATGTGTGCAGCGTGCGGATGCGCACCGACGTTCCACGTGAACGCCATCAGCACTAACGTAATCAACGCGCACGCAAGCATCAGGTAGAACGCCGCCGGCCAGCCATGGTTATCCACCAGCTTGCCGATCCCCCAGCCGGTGATGACCGTCGATGAGTACCCGATGATCCCCGTCAGCCCGACCGCCGCGGCGCTGGCGCGCTTGGTGCCCAGGTTCATCGCCATCGCGGCGATCAACATCTGCGGGACGTACAGGAGGAATCCCATGATCACGAAGAGTGCGCCACACAGCAGGGGGGCCGACGCCGGCGCGACGCGGAAGAAGTGAATCGTCACCGCCATCAGCCCCATCGCCAGTACGCAGACCCGCCCCGCGCGGCCATTAAACACCCGGTCGGCCAGGAAGCCAGCGACCAACGCGCCACACATCCCGCCCATCTCCGATCCAAACGCCAGCCAACCCGAGGCAATGGCGGAAAAACCCTTGTTCTCCTGGAGAAACGTCGGCCCCCACGTCATCTGCGCGTACCGCAGGACGTAAACCGAAAGGTTCGCAAAGCTGATCAGCCACATGTACGGATTCAACAAAATGTACTTGAAGACGATCTGCCAGTAAGTCATCGGCTGACCAGCCGATTCGTAATCGAGCACGTTGTCCGCGGGATTGACAACCGGCTCACCAAGTTCCGCCGCAAGCTGCGCCGGAGCCTCCTCCCCCTTGTAAACTTCCACAGGCGGAAGGCCGAGCGACCCGGGCGTATCGCGGAGGAATAGCAGGATGATCACCGCCCCGCCCGTCGCCAGCCCGGCGGGGATATAAAAGCAAGATCGCCAGCCGAGGTATTGTACGAGGTACCCCGTTAGCGCGCCGACCAACGCCGCCCCGATCATGTGCGACGTGTGCCAGATGCCGAACGTCGATGCACGCTCGCGGGGACTGAACCAGTAGGCCATCGACTTGGCGCAAGGCGGAAACCCCATCCCCTGAAAATAGTTGTTAAGAAACCAAAACGTGCAGAAGAAGATCAGGCTGGACGAGGCGCCGAAAAAGGCGTTCATCACCGCGCAGCCAGCCAGCCCGATCGCCATGAAGTAACGAGGGTTGGCATGGTCGCCGAGCAGTCCGTTGATGAACTTGGAAATACCGTAAGTCACCCCTCCAACCGACGTGATGAGGCCCAGTTGCTCCTTGGTGTACCCCAGCTCCGTCCCCATCGATTTGAGCGGCAGACTGATGTTGGAACGCACGAAATAGTAAAGGGCGTAACCGACGATCGTCGTCGCCAGGATGCGCACCCGCCAATATCGGTACTGCCGATCCACTTCAACGGGCGCGTAATTCAGCGTCCCAATATTATCCGGCTGCGTCCGCACGGCGGCCATAAGTCTCGACATGCCACTTCCTCCACTACGACGCCGCCCGAGTCGCCGGCGTTGCCGCCGGTCGTTCGCCCAAACGCTCCCGCTCCATCGCCGCCGTTGGCGGCAACCACGCCGGCGCCAGCGATCGACTCATCTCGCCATATCGCCCCAGCTCCGCCGCCGTCCGCTCCGCCGACCACCCCAGCGCCGCCGCCATCCACCCCGCCACGCGTTCGGCGATCTCCGCGCGATCGCGATGATAGTAATGCCAACCAGCCCGGCGAATCATCACATCATCCAGGTGCCGCGCCCACTCACTCCGGCAAAAATGCTCCACCGCCTCCTGCGACACCGCCGGCGGCGCCACGCCACTGAACGCCGCCGCCGCGCCGTCGGCCGAAACAATCGCCTCCTCCGCCGTCCGGCACTCCACATCGCTCTTCGCTAGCAGCCGCGTCGCATGATCGATCGTCTGCTCCGCCATCAGGCGATACGTCGTCAGCTTTCCCCCTGCCACATCGATCCAGCCATCCGCGTTCACATGAATCTCGTGCGCCCGCGAGATATCCGAAGGCTTCCCATTCGCATTGGCAATCAGCGGCCGCAGCCCCGCCCAGGCACTGATGACGTCACCTTCGACAATCGTCGCCGCAGGGAAATGCCGGTTCACAATCCGCAACACGTAAGCCATGTCCTCCGCATCACAGGTCGGATTTTCCGTCGGCCCATCGTAGTCCGAATCCGTCGTCCCCAGGATCACCCGCTCGCCCCACGGGATCGCAAACAGGATGCGCTTCCCGTCTGTCATCACCACCGCATCCGGCACCGGGAGCCGCACGCGGTCAATGACCAAATGCACTCCCTTCGTCAACCGCAGGTGAACCTTGCTCGCCGGAAACCCCTCCGCCCAAGCCCCCGCCGCGTTGACGACAATCCGCGCCATCAAAGTCTCGCCTCCCGCGCCACCCGCCCCAGCCAGCCGGCACGCCCAAACCCCCGCGCCCCGCTCGGCCGACGCAAGCGACGTGTAATTTAGCAACCTCGCCCCATGCGCCTCCGCCGATCGCAATGTATCAACGACCAATCTTGCATCATTAGTAAACCCATCGAAATAGCGCACCCCGCCCGTCAAGCCTTCCCGCCGCAACCCCGGCAGAAATTCCAGCATCCCCCCCTGACTCAAGCCGCCCGACTTGCCCAGGTTCGACTTCCCGCAAAGCAGGTCATACATCTTCACGCCCAGTCGCAGTTTCCACCGCGACCACCCGCTCCCCTTATACGTCGGAAACAAAAACGGCAGCGGCCGCGCCAGGTGCGGCACGATCCGCGCAAGGATCATTTTCTCATGGCTAGCCTCCCTCACCAGCCCCACGCGCCCCTGCGCCAAATACCGCAGCCCGCCATGCAGCAAGCGGCTCGACCGGCTGCTCGTGCCGAACGCGAAATCGTATCGATCCACCAGCACCGTCGATAACCCGCGCATCGCCGCGTCCCGCGCCACGCCCGCGCCGACGATCCCGCCGCCGACGACCAGCACGTCCACCACGCCCGGCGTATTCATCGCGTCGCCCATCATCTGCTCCCGCCGCGTGCCGCCGCCAACAACTCCGCCAGTTCCATCACGTTCTCCAGGACAAAATCCGCCGGCCGTTCCGCCGCGCCCGCCCGCTCCCGCGTCGTCTCACCGCTCAGCACCAGCACCGACACCGCCCCCGCCGCCTGCGCCAGCGCCACGTCCGTGTAGAGCCGATCCCCCACCACCGCAATGTCCCGCGCCGCCACGCCCACCCGCGCCGCCGCCCCATAAAGCATCGCCGGCGACGGCTTGCCCAGCACCGCCTCAGGCTCCACCCCCGTCGCATGCGCCAGCAGCTTGCAGATCGCCCCGCAATCCGGCAGCAGCGTCGGCTCATCGGTCGGACAAACCGCATCCGGATGCGTCGCCAGAAACGGCTTCCCGCGCGAAATCCACCAAGCCGCCCGGCAAAGTCGCTTGTAATCCAGCGTCGTATCAAACCCCACGACCACCCCGTCCGGCTCGCCGCCATCCGCATCGCGCTCGCCCGTCGCCTCGTGGAGCGCAAAACCGTTCTCCGCAAACTCCTGCCGCAGCGCCGGCGTCCCCAGCACGAACAACCGCCGCAACTCCGGCCGCGACGCCCGCAAATAATCCAGCGTCGCCGTCGTCGAGCTGTACAACTCCTCAATGTTCGTCTCAATCCCCAGCCGCCGGAGCTTCTCAACATACCCGGATGTGGCGACCGACGAATTGTTCGTGAAAAATGTCCGCCCGATCCCCATCGCCTTCACCCGCTTCAGGAACTCCAGCGTAAACGGAAACAACCGCCCACCCAGGTACAGCGTCCCGTCCAGGTCCAGCGCAAGGTGCTTGATGTCTCGAAGCCGATCCAGCATGTTCACGCCCGCGCGCCGCGCGCTCCCGCAAAATAGAAAAAGCCCCACGGCGGTGACCGTGGGGCTTTCTCTGGTATCTCTTAGCCCGTCTGCTCACTGATCCAGCGCCCGCAATTCCGCAGCGGACGCCGTTTCTAGTTTTTCCAAACTGCCGCGGTAGTATACCGCCAAGGTCACCCCATTGAAACTCAAAGCCCGCCGAATCTCGCCCGACCTTCGCCCCCACCTGAGCAAGCCCGTCATCCCCTACCTCACCGAAGGCCTGAACGGTCCTCCCCCCGCCGACCTCGCCGCCGCGTCCATGATCTTCATCGGCGGCGGTGAGCTGGCCGAGCTCCCCCACCTGATGAAAGCCCTCTCGCGCGAGCCGCTCGCCGGCCTCCCCGTCCTGCTCCACATGGATCTCGTCAACGGCCTCGCCAACGACGAATCAGGCCTCCGCTACCTCGCCACCCTCGACCGGCTCGACGGCATCATCACCGTCCGCCCCCACCTGGTCCCCGTCGCGCGCAAGCTCAACCTCCTCTCCGTCCTCCGCCTGTTCCTCCAGGACGGCCGCGCCGTTGAGCGCGGCCTCCAGGTCATCGACCGCGCCCAACCCGACGCGATCGAGATCATGCCCGGCGTCTCCTTTCTCGAGGTCGCCGAACGCTTCTCGAACCTCCCCATGCCCTGCATCGCCGGCGGCCTGATCCGCACTCCCGAACTCGTCCAGCGAATCATCAGCGCCGGCGCCAAGGCCGTCAGCACCACCAACGCCGCCCTCTGGTCTCTGAATCGCACCGCCCGCCCCACCCCCTGACACACCCATGCCGGGTTCGGTGCTTCAGGCGACGACCCGGATCGGACTGGCTACACCTACGCCGCCCGACGCCGACCATTCCGCCGCCGCGCCAACAGCGCCACAGCGCCAATCCCCAGCATCGAGATCGTCCCCGGCTCGGGCACCGCCGCGAACGCCTTGGCCAGATCCGCCTGGAAATCCGCGCTCGCGCCCGGGATCGGCTCGCTCGGCAGCGCGGTGTTGTAGTTCTGCGCCATCTTGGCCAAATCCAGGAAGTCGGTGTTCCCGTCGTAGTTCACGTCGCCCGTCGCCCACACCCGCGTCCCGTCGGTCACGTTGTAGCTCTGCGCCAATCGGGCGAGGTCGAGGAAGTCCACAGCGCCGTCCAGGTTCAGGTCACCACCCAACGTGTATCGCGTCAGCACCGTGCTCTTATCGACCGTCGCGCCCATAAACGTGTCGATCGTCGCGCCGTTGGCGAACGGCAGCACGTCACTCGCCAGGGCGTAACCAACCGCCGTCAAGCTGTTGATCGACGAGGACGTGATCCCCGTCGCACCATCCCACTTGCCGTCGCCGGTGGTCGACGAGGTCGGGTTGAAACCGGTCAGGATCTGCGAGCGGACCGAAGCCAGCGCCGCGGCGTCGTTCCCCGCGCCCGCCGCGTAATCGACCGCCGCGCCATTGGTCGTCAGGTCCAGCTTGCCGCCGGTCAGCGACAACTGGCTCGTCGCCTGCGTCCCGTCGCCGACGGTCAGGACACTCTTCACAACGTTGACAACGCGAGCCCCGCCCGCCGAAACCGTCAACGCCTTGATCCGCTGCGTCGCCGCCGCTTCGAAGATCGCGGTGGGATCTGACACGCTGACTCCGCTGCTCGCAGCGATCGAACCGCTGACGCTCACAGTGCCGGCGGTAACCTCCGTCGCGCCGGTGTAACCGTTGTTCCCCGCGATGTTGAGAGTCCCCAGCGTGGTCTTGGTCAGCGGGCCCGTCACCCCGCCGCCGTTGAGTTGCCCGAGGTTTCTCAGCGTGCCGGACTCGAAGACACTGGTGATCGGCGTCGCCGTGCTGCCGACCGCGAACCCGCTCATGTTCAGCGAGCCGCCGCTGAGCTTCAGCGTAGCAGCGGTGGTCCCGGCGCCGCCGGTGCGAATCACATTGCCCGTGATCGTCGTCGTGCCGCCCGTCAGGTTGATGAACGAGTTGGCGGTGCCAAGCGTCGCGCTGGACAGCGAGATCGCCGTCCCGCTGCCGCTGCCGATCGTCGCGGTTCCACCGCCGATGTTCAGCGTGCTGTTGGTGGTAGCGGCGGCGGTCTTGGTAGACATCGTGAGGCTCGTCATCGACAGCGTGCCGGTGTCGAAGGCGAAGAGGTTGTCCATCGTGCCGGTGCGGGCCCCCTGCGTGCCGATGGTGACGACGCCCAGCGCGAGGTTCGCCAGGTGGCCGGTCATGTCGAAGTTATTGTGATCGAGATATCCGGTGGTCGCGGTCCCGGTGCCCATGTTAACGGCGACGGGCGCCCCGGTGCGGCCCGCGACCGTGATCGAGCCCGTGGAGGACGGGAATGAGATCGTCCCGCCGTCGCGACCACCGGTGCCGATGTTGAGCGTGTCTAGGTTGAACACGTTGGTCCCCGAGCCGAGCTTCAATTGCGCGGGCGAGATACCCGTCGACGCACCATTGGCCTCACCCAGCGAACTGCCGCCCACCGTAAGAATTCCGGCCGTCACCGTGTTCGCATTGGCCGCCAGGAGCAGGTTGTAGAAGTGAGGAGTGCCGAAAGTCGCATTCTGGTTATCGCTGACCGCGCCGATGATAAGCTGCCCCGCGCCCAGGTCCGCCGTGAAGCTGGTCAGCCCGGCCAAGTCCAGCGTGGAGGAACTGGCGACATTGGTCCCCGTCGGCCCGACGCCTACCCGGAACAACCCGCCCGGTTGATTGACGACCAATGAGCCGCCGCCGGTGATCGCCAGCGTGGTCTTGGAACCCGTGATCGTATTCCCGATCGTGACGTTACCGGTGCCGCTCAGCGTCAGGGTCTTACCTGCGCCCACCGTGAGGATGCTGCCGGTGTTGTTGCTCTGGACGAGCAGGCCGCCGAACGTCGCGTTGCGATTGGTCAGGTCGACCGTGCCGGTGGTGTTCACATTGCTGCTGGTGCCAAAGATCAGGGGGCCCGCGTAATTCGGGTCGGCAGTGAATTTCACCGTTCCCTGGTCAATGCCCACGCCTCCGCCGAAGCCCGCGTACGAGCCGTTCAGCGTCAGCGTATTGGGGCTCCCCTGGGCGATGATGCCCGAGCCCGCGATCGGATTGGTGAAGGTCAGGTCTTCAGCGCGATTGAAGAGCAGGATGCCGTTGTCGAGCACCTTGGTATTCGCGGGCAGCGCGCCGTTCAGGCTGCCATCGCCGACCTGCAGGATGCCCGCGTTGATCAGCGTCGCGCCGTCGTAATTGGCGGTGCTGGTGAGGATCAGCGTGCCGGTGCCGAACTTGCCGAAGCTGCCCCCGACGGGGCTGGTGATCGGCGACGCGAACGTCACCGTGTTCGCGCCGGTGTCCACGTAAATCGGCTGGTTGTTCGCCGTGCTGAACTTGCCTGAGTAATCGTTGGTCGTGTTGGCGGGATATTGGAAGATGCCGCCGCCGAACTTCACCGAGCTTGCGCCCGTCATACCCTGCAGGGCGTTAGCGCCGACCTGGAGCGTGCCGCCGTTAATGTTCACATCGCCGTCAAACGCGTTGCTCCCGCTGAGCACCAGCGTGCCCGGGCCGGTCTTGGTCAGCGACGACCCGGCGCCCGAGATCGTGCCGCTGATCGTCGAGACGTTCAGCAGGCTGTTGACGTTGATCGTCCGGTTGGTCCCGGTGCCCAGGTCGATGCTGCCGGTGAGGATGACGCCGTTGGCCGCCACGGTTGAGCCGTTGGCGCCGCTGAGCGAACCGAACGTCACGTTGCCGCCCAGCACGATGTTGTTGTTGATCGTGCGGAGCCCCGCGTCGCTGATCAGCGCGGTGCCGTTCGCCATGTTCAGCGTGGCCGAGCCCAGGGCCGCACTGTTGCCCATCATCAACGTGCCCGCATTCAGGTTGAACGTGCCGCCAAACGAGCTGGCGCCCGTGAGGTCCAAAGACCCCGTGCCGGTCTTATTGATCGCGCCCGGGCCGGCGATCGGAGCGGAGATGACCAGGTTCGTCGGCACGAACGCGGTCGTCGAAGTATTGATGTTCGCCCCGTCCGGAAGGTTGAGCGCCGAGCCCGCGATCGTGGGAACCGTGGCAACGTTGTCGTTCACCACGGTGATCGCATTGATCGCCGTGAGCGTCAACTGGGACGTTGTGGCGACGACCGTCGGGTTCACGGTGCCGCCGGTGTTGTTGAAGGTCAGGCTGTTGAGAGTGCTGTCGGTCGAGAACGTGAGCGAGCTGCCGCCGTTCAGGGTGACGTCGTTCGATGCGGCGATGTTGCCCCCCACGGTGGACGTAACGGCAACGTTGTTCAGCGTCAGCCCGCCCGCCGGAATCGCGCTGGATGAGCTCGCCAGCGACACCGTGCCGCCGCTGCCGTTGACGACCGTGCCGCCGGTGTAAGTGTTGACGCCGTTGATCGTGATCGCGCCGCTGGTGGGCGCGAGCACCAGGCGGGTCACCGCCCCCGCGACCGCCGTGTTGTTCGCGATCGCCGAGTTAAAGGTCGCAGCGCCGTTGTTGTAGACGTAAAGACGGTTCGTTCCCGTCTGGGTGCCGCCAGCGGTGACGACGCCGTTGCCCGCAAAGCTCCCGACGACGCCGTTGACGCCTGTCAACGCTAACCCGCCCGCAGTTAAGTTCAACACATCACTATCCGCGGCGAAAGCCAGCGTGATGCCGGTGGTCCGCAGGGCCAGAACGTTGTAGTTCGCGCCCCCGGCCGGAAGGGATGCCGTCATTGCGATGATCGTGGTGGCGGTGTTCGCCGCGCGGACGCTGCCAGTGGCGCTGCTCGCGGGCATTGCCACCGCATTCGTGGCGGAAGTCGGATTCAGATCGTACCGATCCTGGACGATCGTACCCAGTGCGCCCGTCGAACCGTTCATCGTGCTGACGCCCCAGTTGATGCCGTTGGAGCCAGTCGTGGTTGAGTTGATATAGGTGGCAAACTCGCCGTTATTGGCGATCGCCCAGGCACCGAGGATTTTGTTGGGGATCGTCGCTGGGATCGCCACGCCGTCGATTGCGCTAATGAAAAGGCTGCTGTTGTTAAGCCCGGGCAGATTGCCGAAGAAGCTGCCGGCGCCGCCCGTGAAGTTCACCGTGGCATCGGGGTTGGAAGCGCGGGCAAGGTTGCCGATCGTCAGCGCACCATATCCGCCCACCGGAGCCTGAGGGACGGAAAACGTGCTGTGCCCCTGCAACACGTTCACCGTGTTGATCGTCGCCGTCGAATCCACCGAGCCCCCGCTTGTCAGCGTCAGCGTGCCGCCGCGCAGGTTCACAGGCGTCGCCGCCGGCACCCGCACCGGGTTCAGGTTGCCCAGCGGATTCAAACCGCTCTGGTCGATGTTGAGCCCGCCGTAGAACAGGTTGATCGCTGACGTGTTCGACAGCGTCCCCGCGTCGATCAGGTTCAGCGTGTTTGCCCGGATGTTGGTCGCCCCGGTGAACGTGTTGGTGTTGCTGAGCGTCAGGGCGGTGTTGCCGGTCTTGGTGAAGCTCAAGTTGCCCGTCAAGGAACCGCTGAACGCCTGGGCGGTCCCCAGGATGGTGGTGAACGACGAGGCCGTTGCGGAACTATTGGTGATCGTGCCGCCGCCGCCGGCGTAGCGGGACGCCCCATTGTTTACAAACGTGCCCGAAATCTGGTTGGTGCCATTGAAGTCAACCGTCGCCCCCGGGGCGTTAACACCCAGAGGGCTGGTCGTCGGCGCGCCAGCCGTTATGAACAATGGCAAAGTGTTATCGCCGCCGTTGAGCACCAGCTTGCCCGCGTTGATCTGCGTCTGACCCGTATAAAGATTCCGGCTGTTGAGGGTGAGCGTGCCCGCATCGCCCTTGTTCAAGCCGCCGCTCGTGCCGAACAACGTTCCGCTGACCGTCAGGTCGCCTTGCGTATGGAAGTGAAACGCCAGGTTGCCAAGGGTCTCCAGCCGATTGACGTTCAGGTTGCTGCTGCCCGCCAGCGCGAGGATGCCACCGCTATTGACCACCAGGCCCGTGGGCAGGCCATCCGGCGCGTTCGCCGCAAGCACTACGCCTGGATCGGTCGCCACGCCGCCACCGCCATTAAGCGTCAGGCTCCCGACGATCGTGCGCGCGCTCGTGGGCGCGATCGACGATACCCCGTAATTGACCGTCGGCGTCCCAACACCCGAGTAGAGCGCATTGGCCAGCTCGTTTGCCGCCAGCGGGCGAAGGAAATTCGTCACCGAATCCTTGGTCAGAAACGCCGTGCCAATACCAGTGGCAGACGCGTCGCCCAGGATGTCCGGGCGGATGCCCATCACCGTGGTGCCGTTGCCGCCAACGCCCGAACCTGCCGGCGCGCCAAATGCGGCCGTGCCGATGTTCAGGTTCGCCAGGCCGTTCCCCGCGACCCCCGAGACGCCGCGGATCAGGCTCGACGAGCCGATCGGAATCGCCCCGAACGCTGTGGCATTCAGCGTAAGCGGTTGCGCCGCGTTCGCCACCAACGTTACCGTCGAATTGCCGTAAGGGTTGGCGGCCGAAGTAAAGCCGATGTTCAGCGTGCCGATCGTTTCAATCGTTGGTGCCCCGCTGTTGCCGACCACCCGGAACTGCCCGCCACCCACGGTCAGCGTACCGCCCGTCCCAAGCCCGCCCGTCAAACGGTTGTTGACGTTCGTGCCGCTGTTATCCAGGGTCAGCGTGCCCGTCGGCAGAATCAGGCCGGTCCCAAATACCCCCATCCCAGCGCCACCGAACGTAAGGCCGCCCTGGCTCACCTGCAGGTTGCCCGTGTCGTTGCTGACGCCCGTCAGCGTCATCGTCCCAGTCCCGATCTTGTTCACCGTCAGGAACGCCGGAAGCGCGTTGGTGAACTTGGAGAACGAACCGGAGAAGGTGGTCGAGGTGTTATCAAATCCCGTGTTCAGCGTGCGCGCCGTCAGGCTCGCGTCAGTCACGATGCCCGCCCCCGACAGCGATCCGATCGTCCCATCATTTAGAACATTCAGCCGCGTCCCAGCGCTAAGGTTCATGGCCGAGAATCTCGACCCCGCGACGTTGTTCCCCGCCAGGACCGTGTTCCCCAGCGCACCGAACGTGACCGTCCCAGCCGTCACGTTCAACGGGCCCGTGAACGTGTCCTGCCCGTTGAGTTGCAACATGCCCAGCCCCGCCTTGGTGATCCCGCCCGCCGAACCGCTGATCCCCTGAAGGATCAGCCCTGCCTGCAAGGGGGCAATGTCAATCCCGTTGACCAGGATCGGATTCACCGTGACCGTCGAAGGAGCCGCGCCGAAATCCAATCGCCCCTGCACGATTGACGTCGAGGTGACGTTCGACGAGTTGGCGGTAATCCCGCTCGCGCCAAGCGTGAGCGTGCCCGTGCCGTTCGTGCCCATCCCCGCAATAAACGTGTTCACCGTCGGCGGCGTGACGCCACCACCGGAGTTATTGAAGACCAGCCCGGCCAGCGTGTTGCTGTTCACCAGGTTCACTGCCGACAGGCCGTTGAGCGTGATCACGTTCGCAGCGTTGATCGTGCCGGGCGTCGCCTGCCCCGCGATCGTCTGGCTCAGCGCGCCTGCATTAATCGTGATCCCGCCAGCCGGGATCGTGCCCCCGGTGCCCACCAGCACCGTGCCCCCGTTGATCACCGTCCCGCCCGTGTACGTGTTAGCGCCGCTGAGCGTGACGCGATTCGCCGTGTTCGCCGCATCAGACGACGTCACGATCAGCCGCACCGGCGTCGTCCCGTTATTCGCGACCACCGCGCTGATCACCGCCGTGCGGGCGGTGTTCAGGTAAGGCAGGTGGTACAGGTACAGGTCATTGACACCGCTGCCCGAAGCAAAACCGCTCGTCAGCGTACCGTTGCTCACCGTCGCCACCGTCGTGTTCGTGGCCGTCGCCAGCATCAGGCCGCCGCCCCCCAGCGTCAGCACCTTCCCGCCCAGGTTGATCGTCTGGTTCGCCGTATAGTTCATGTTCAGCGTGTTGATCGTCTCGTTCGCGGTGAGCGTGGTGCCCGCCGTGATGCGCACGTTGTCCGTCGCGCCCGCCGTGAGAAGGTTCGTCGATGAATAACCCGCAAAGCCGTTCGCGTTCAACTGCCCCGCGCCCAGCGTCGGGAGGTAACTCGCCCACTCGCGCGACATGATCGCCCACGGGCCCACCAGGTTGTTCGACAACGTCGGCGCCGCCGTCACCAACAGCCGCGCCGTGCTGCCCAGTTGCCCGTTCTCATCCACCGTGCCGTCCGCCCGTCCGAAAATCACGGTCGACGTCCCGCCAACTGGCCTGCTCAATGAACCCAGCGTCAGTACCGACGAGTTAATCCCCGTGCCGCCCGTTTGCACGTCGATCACGTTCAAACCGTCCGCCAGCGTCACCGCGCCCAGCGTCTCCCGCGTGTCCGTCTGAATTCGCCCGCCCAACAGGATCGTGCTGCCGCGCATCGTAATCGGCGCCGCATCGTTCACGCGATCCGGCAGGCTCTTCGTCCCCGTCGGATTGGTCAGGTTGTTGTCGATCGTCAGCCCGGCGTAATTGATGTCGATCGCCGACGTCGCCGACAACCGCCCGCCGTCGCGCAGGTTCGTCGTCCCGCCATTCAGCAGCGTGATCCCCGTGTAATCGTTGTTCGAGTAAAGCACCTGCGTGTTCTGCCCCGACCGCACAAAGCTCACCGCGCCCGTGATGTTGCCGCCGAATTGCCGCGCGGTGTTGTCATAATTAGCCACTAGCAAACTCCCCGCCGTCCCCGTCACCGTCCCGCCCGCCCCATCCACCGAAAGTCCCCCGCCCGCGGTGAGCGGATCGTTGAACAACGCCTGCACATATTGCGCGTTGCCCCCCAGATCGAGCGTCGCCCCCGGGTTCAGACGGAGGAAACTGTTCGGCGTAATCGCGTTGCTGGACCCCAGCCGCAACGTGCCGCCAGTGATGTTGTGGTTGCCCGTCAGTCCGATGTTTGCCGTTGTATTCGCGATCCCCAGCAGGTTCGCCGGAGCATTGAGCACCAGCGTGCCCCCATCCGCCTTCACGAAGCCCGCCGTGCCGGTCAGCGTGCTGTTCAAATTCAGCACCGAGCCCGTATCCACATGGTAAATCTGCTGCACCCCCGCGGTCGCCAGAGTCGGGACGCTGATGGTGTTGTTGCCCCCGGTCACCGCGACGCCAGCAGATGTCAGCGTCAGGATAGTGCCCGCGGCGCCGGTGACGTTCAGGCCGTTACCCGTGATCTTTAGCGCGTTGATCGTCTTGGTCGCCGTCAGGTTCGCAACCGTCATCCCAGCGTTGACGTTCACCGTATCCACGGCCAACGCGGCGTTCAGATCCGTAGCGCTGGTCGCGTTGTATCCCGTGAACGCCTTAATCCCCACGCTCGTGTCGTAAGTCGCAAAGTCGAACCCGCCATCCGCAGTCACGATCCCTCGCGCCAGCAAGCCCGTCGTCGCGGGAAGCAGCGTTGGGGCCGTTCCGATCAGGATCCTATTCTTGTCAGTTCCCAGGCCCGCCCCGCCAAACGTGACCGCAGTATCCGCGCCAAACGTCAAAGTCGTAAACATGAGCGAATTGGTTCCGCTCCCCGTCGTATTGGATGTGACCGAGCTCCCGCCGCCCGCCGCAATCGTCAAGGCGCCGAAGTTTTCGGAGGAATTACCCGCGTTCCCCACATACGCGAAATTACCCGCCTGCAAGCTCATCGCCCGACTGCTCAGCCGATTCGAATTTGGCGAAGTCAGGCTGTCGTCGATCTTGAACGTGCTTCCGCTGTTCACCGTGATCACGCCCGTAGACCCCAGTTGCCCATCTCCGCTGATGACGAACGTGCCACCCTGCACGTTCACGGGGGCGGTTATCCCGGTACTCGACACGCCCAGCGTGGTCGTGCCCGTGCCGAACTTGCTCACGGAATTCGCGGTAACGTTCAGTCCCGTATTCATCACGTTGACGTTGCCGGCGCCCCCGAAGTAAAGCGTGTTGACCAGTGTGACGCCCCCCAGGATGTTCAGCGTCGCCCCGGCGTCGGCGCTCACGTTCAACGCAGATCCCGAAGCCTGCGTGATCAAACCGGTCACGGTATTGTTCCCCGAGACGCTTTGCAGGCCGCCGCCATAGTTGATACCGCTGCTCACCGCCCCGCCCGTGATGCTGTAATTCAAAGCGTTGGTAAGCGTCACGTTGTTCGCCAATTGCAGCGCAGCGCCCACCGCATTGCCCACCGTAATCGGGCCCGACCCCAGCGCATTGCTGTCGCTAACCAGGATCGCACCCTGGTTGATCGTGATCGGCCCCGTCCAACCCGCGTTAGACTGCGTCAACACCAGGATGCCCGTATCGTTTTTCGCCAGCCCGCGCGTCGCCACCGGAATGCTAAACGGCTTGTTGATCGTCAGTATATTCCCCCCCGTCACTTCGATCGCATTGCTCGTCTGGTTCAGCGTAAACACGCGCGACGTCGCAAATGTCCCCGTCGCCCGCAGCCCTACGCCGGTGGTCGCATTGGCGTTGAGCCGCACGCCATTCGTCAAGTCGCCCAGCGCCGCGTCGCTCGCGACCGCCACCACGCCCCCCGTGATGTCCACCAGGTTCCCCGCCCCGCCAAAGTCGTTCGTCGCATTGTTCAGCACCAGCGTCCCCGCGCCCTGTTTCACGACGTTAAACGCCCCCGAAATCTTGCCCGTCTGGATCAGCCCCGCACCAAGGTTCGACGCCGTCGCGTTCAGGACGTTGTACGTCTGATTCGCCGTCATCGCCGTCGCCCCCGTGACCTCCAGGCTATACCCGTTGTTGTTCACAACCGTCAGCGGCAAGCCATTGGTCGTCCACGGGATCTGGATCGTCTTGTTCGCCGCCGACGGAAAGATCGGCGCAAGTGACGCCCCGTTCCGGTTTACCCCGATCGTCACGCCCGTCCCCGTCATGATCGGGGCGCGGCTGTACACGATCGTTTCCGGTACCCCCGTGCCGGTCCCGTCGAACGCCAGGTTCAGCCCGCCGGTGTTCAGCGTGATGCTGCTCGCCGTCGCGAGCGACGTCGGCGTATTCAGTTGCAACATCCCCCCGTTTACCGTGATCGCGCCCGTGACCGCGCTCGTGTTCCCCGAGAAGTTCACGATCCCCTTCAACGGCGTGTTCCCCAGCGTGCCGACGTTGCTCGACACCACGTTCAGCGTCCCCGTGCCGCTCAGCGCCCCCGGCAGGTTCAACTGCGCACCCAGGCTGGTGATCGGATTCCCGCCCGCGATCGCATCGATCGTCAGCGTCTTCGTGTCCGGGATCGCCAGGGCGCTCGTCAGCGTCACCGTCGAGGCGCTCGCAATATCCTGGATCGTCGCGTCCGTCGTCATCGTGATCGCGTTGTTCAGCGTGTAGCCGCCAACCTTCGTGTCCAGCACCAGCGTGCCGCCGCTCAGGCGAACGCCCGCTGACCCGATCGGACTGAACGCGGTCGCCGACGTGCCCACCAGAGCCAACGTCCCCGCCTGAACGTCCAACAAACTCCCCGCCACGAGGCCATTCGCAGCCGTCGTCTGATCGAACACCAGCCGCCCGCTCCCCGTCTTGGTAATCGTCGTCGCCACCCCGCCGTCGCTGACCACCCCATCAAAGTAAAGGTTCGCCCCGTTCGTCCCATCCCCCGCCAGGTTCAACGCCACGCCCGCCCCAAAGGTCGTCGTCCCACCGATGCGCAGCGCCTTGCCCGTATTGCCCGCGGTCGTGGTCAGGCTCAATGACGAACCCGCCGCAAACGTCGTGTTCCCAAGCTGCGCCTGCGTAAACGCCGTTCCGCTCAGGTTGACCGTCGAGTTCCCCGAGATATTCAGCGCATCCCCCACGCCCGTCCCCACGATCACCGCATTGCTCGCCGTCGCCAGCGTGCTCGTCTCCGCCGTGAACAAAACGTTCGACGGAATCGTCACCGTGCTCGCCGACGTGTCCGGCCCGTTGTAAGTCAGGTTCAATCCGCCGTTGCCGCCGCTGTTCACATAATCAAACCGAATGTCGTGCAGTCCCGCCGACAAATTAAGCCCAGCCGACGTGCCGTTAATGATGCCTTTCGCACCGTCGTTCTGCACGACCAGTACGCCGTCAATAAACAACCGGCTGCCGTCATCCGAAGCCGCGCCAAACGTATACGTACCCCCCGTCGTGATATTTACTTTCCCAAGCCACTGAATCGCCTGCGTCGCCGTTGCTGCGGTGGTGTCCGCCGTGTTGAAATTCGTGTCCGTCCGTAGCACCGTGGCGGCCAGCGTGAAATCGATCCGCGATGTATCCGCGATCGTCGAAACAAATTGCCGCCCCGAAAGCCCGATCGTCGCCACGTTCGCCACCGGCGCAAGATCCAACGTCGCGCCCGTCAAACTGATCGCCCCATTCCCCAGCGGATTCGCCCCCGTCCGCACCGACGCCGACAGCACGCCCCCGGTAATCGCCGTCGTACCCGTGTAAGTATTCGCCCCGCTCAACACCAGCGTCCCCGCCCCCGCCTTCGTCAGACCCGACGCCCCAATGATGTTCGACGCGATCGTCGCCGTCGCCCCGCTCCCCACCGTGATGCTCCCCGGCGCAGCCAGCGTCAGGTCCCCGCCCGTCAGCAGGTAGATGTCGTTAAACGTCAGCGATTTCGCCACTTCCCCCGCCGTCAGCGTGATCGTCGCCGGCGTCCCCAGCCCGCCCGGGTTCGGAACGGGCGTCGGAAAGATCACGTCGTCCACTGCCACCGGCTTAAGCGCCAAGCTCCAGTTCGTACCCGTATCCCAGTTCGTATCCGTGGTGCTCCCCGCCGTCCAAGTGTTCTGAGCGCGCGCAGCCGTAGGACAAAGCGCCAGCACCGCCACCAACGCCACCGCGCCAATGCCCCCGCGTAGCGGATGTACCGCAGGTGCCCTTTGCGACGTAGATCCGGCAAACCCAAACCGTCCGGCAATGCTCGCGAATTTCATAACTCTCCAAACCGAATCATCGGATGACTCAGTCATTAGACATGGCATCGCCCAATGGCGCGCACGTAGTGCGCATCAAGCGATGCAACCGCCGCTTCCACGACCTCAAATCAATCCAAACCGCTCACAGCGCGCGCAAAAGCACGCAGCCAACGTCTCCAGCCCAAGCGGCCCGAAACGCAACTGCATTTCTCACGCTAACGTGGATGCAAAAGATAACTGACGAAATGGCACAGCGCCCTGCTGGCACATCTCCCTCCGCACACGTGTGATATCGAAACCCTCAGGCCGCGGCGCGAAACGCCCAACCAGCCGCTTCTCGACTCCACCACGAAACATACCCCGCGCTAAGAACACATTCAAGATAAATTCATATTTGCCCCAGAGGAACCCCGACAACATCACGCTAACCTCCTCCCCTCCCCGCTCAAAATAAGCGGGACATCCGCGCTTAAAGCACGCCGGCCACAGCGCCCAGACCCCCGCCCCCGATTCTCCGCCCCGATTCCGTTGCCTTCCCAAACCGTTCCCCGATGATCATCCCTTAATGCCAACCCAACTCGCCCTCCCCGCGCTCATCCTCGCCGCCCTCCTAACCGGCTGCTCCGCCCCCTTGCCGCCCGAGGCCTTCGCCAACACCGCCCCCACCTTCGACCCCCTGACCTTCTGGACAGGCCGCACCACCTCCTGGGGCGTCATCGAAAACCGCAACGGCGCACCCACCGCCATCGTCACCACCACCACCGTCGCCACACCCGAAGGCCCCGACGCCCTCAACATGACCCAGCACGTCCTGACCGGCGGCCAAGACACCACCCGCACCTGGCACATGCGCCGCCTGGGCAACAACCGCTTCCAAGCCACCGCCAACGACATGGTCGGCGTCGCCCAAGGCACCGCCAGCGGCCGAACCTTCCACTGGTCCTGGACATGGGCCACCCACCCCAACAACCCCGCCACAAACCTCACCATGGAACAATGGATGTACCTGGCCGACAACAACACCCTGATGAACCGAACCATCATCACCAAACTGGGCATCCGCGTGGCCGAAGTAACCGAACAATTCATCCGCCAGGAGTAACCCAAACCATAAGGGGGA
>JAQGHM010000305.1 GCA_028291615.1 Phycisphaerales bacterium
CCGCGCCCGGGGCCTGCTACGCGGCGCTGCGGCGCTTACCGCGACGGGACTTGCACCCGTAAGCTCGATACAGCAAAAACCGCCATCGCTGGCAGTTCGTTCAGGACGTACCATGGCTGGAATGGTAGACGACGTGCGGGCGCAAAAAAACCGTCCTTGGAACACCCACGTTCCCAGGACGGTTCGGCTGCGGTCTATTCGACCGGGCCAATTACTTGGCGGCCTTCTTTGCGGCTTTTTTGCCGGCCTTGTCGCCCTTGCCGGCTTGGACGGTGACCTTGGTGGCGGTGCCGACGTTGGGGGTGGCCATGATGTGCTGGCCGGGCTTGATGTCGGCGGCGGTGGCGACGCCTTCGAACTTGGTGCTGGCGTCGATGGCGACGGTGACCTCTGCGCCCTTCTTGCCGCGGGTCTGGACGGTGATGCTCTTGTCGTCGGCCTTGACGACGGTGCCCATGATGCCGTCCTTCTTGCCGGCCTTGTCTCCCTTGGCGGCTTTGGCGGCCTTAGCGGCGGCTTTATCACCCTTGGCAGCGTAGGTGACGCCGGCGCCCAGGGACAGGATCAGGGCCAATGCGAGCAGGGTGGTGAAACGCTTCATGATGCTTTCTCCTGGCCGCAAAAGGCGGCGGATGGTTCGGTTCTTTTGCGGCCGGCGACTTTCCGGCTGCTCACCTCTATCAACGGGACCATTCGAGTTTCGTTGGTCGTCATCTGAAAAATCTCGGCACGGCGGTTATGGGGCGTTAGATCAGTTTTCGCTTAGCCAGACGTTCCTGAAAGCTCGGCCGGTTGGTGTAGCGGGCGCGAAGTTCCTGCACCCGGAGAGTGAAGGCATCGTGCGCGCCGGCGCTGACGGCGACATCGCGCAAATCGATCAGGAGGGCAATCGCTTCGTCATAGCCCTGAGCGTTTTTGCGGTCGATTCGTTGGTTTACATCGCGCCAAGCGTCTTCACCGCGACGGCTCAGCGCGGCCAGGTGCTCTTTCCGCTGGCGATCGGCCTCGGCCTTTTTGCGGGCGGCGCGTTCCGCAGCGGCGCGGCGCTCTTCCGCCTCGCTTTCCTCGCGTGCCCGGTCCGCTTCGGCGAGCAATTCACCTACGGTTTCGGCGGGGGCCGCTCCCGTCGTCTCGGGCATTGGTGGACGAAGTCGTCGGCGCGTCCGCGCCGCGAGATGCGGGTCGTCGCCTTGCAGGAACCCGGCGAGCAACTCGTCGCGCTGGGCAGGGGAGAGGCCGGCGACCATCGATCGCACGTCCTCGGGTTTATCGTGCAGGTCGGCGCTGCGGCGGGCGGCGGCGGCTAGCAGATCGGGATCGATCCGGAGGAAGTCGGCGAGGCTCTCCTGCGCGGCGGAGAGTTTTCCCAAACCCGGCGGGACGGGCGGTTGCGCCTCCTCTTCGTCTACTTCGCCTGACTGCACGCTCAGCAGCCAACCGAGGTAGAGCGGGCGGAGGTCGCCTCGGAGCAATTCATCCCTAATGGGAGCGAGCGAGGCCATCGAGCCCGACTCGTCTTCCTCATATTCGCCCGCGTCCTCCTGGGAGGTGAAGTCGAGGATGAGCTTCGCCCCTTTGCGCCGGAAGGAGGCGCTGTCGCCGACGCAGTAGTGCTCCAGCATCGTGGGATCGATCGCGTCGGCGGGGACGTTCATCATCAGGCTGTGCGTGCCCCAGTTGGCGTAGTAGAGCATGACGTCGAAGTAGCGCTCGAGAAAATGGGCTGGATCGCCCTTAAAGCTGCCGAAGTTGTACTCGTTGACGAAGGAGGTGGAGGAGATCTCGGCGCGGCTGGAAAATTTGCGCACCTCGTCGATCTGCTGCGCGGTCAGAGGACGATCGAGGGCGATGAATTCGTAATATTGGTATTCGCTCATGGGTGGGCCTCCGGTGGGAATGTACCGATGGCAGCGGTGGATGCCAGTGCCGCGGCGACGTGCAGGCGGCGCGGGTTCAACGAGTGTCGGCGGCGGGGGGTAGATGCAGGTGCGTTCCCTGCCTTGGCATCGGTCGTTTGATGGAGCTTCAATTGAACATGTCCGCCGCCGCTACATTGCGCCGCTTGATCCTTGCCACTGCCTTGTTTGCCTTGCCGCTGAATGTTCTTGCGGCGGAGGTTGCGAAGGATGCGCCGGTTAAGCCCGCCAAGAAGAAGGAGATCAACCGGACCGAGGTGATGGATTACGGGCCGTTTTTGAACCTGGCGCTGATGGCCAAGGGGCCGGGCGAGAACAATACGTACAAGGCCGTTGCGATCCCGCTGGGGAATAATGAGAAGGGCGAGCCTTCGCACGCGGGGAACAGCGAGAACCCGCCGGCGGCGGTTTGTTTTGACGAGGATCTGCTGCGTTACTCGGCGGGCTGGACCGGCGGGTTCATCGATTATGAGGGCGTGACGTTCAAGGGGGCGCACGGGCGCAATCCGGCGATTCGCGGGGAGCAGAAGTGGGGGACGACGCGGACGCCCGGCTGGGCGAATCCGGCAGACGGATCGTTCAAGGATCCGCGGACGGACGTCTCGGGGCCGCTGCCTGCGGAGTGGGGAAAGTTCAAGGGCATTTATCGCAATGGCAATCAAGTGGTGTTGAGCTACACGGTGGGCAAGGCTCAGGTGCTGGAGACGCCGGGGATGAGCGGGGACGTGGGGAATGTCGTCTTCACGCGGACGTTCACGATTGGGGCGAGCGATCGGCCGATGGTGCTGAATGTCGCGGATGCGGAGAAGGCGCAGGCGGGGAACGAGAATCGCGTGGCGACGCTGAGCAATGACAAGGGCGTGACCGCTGCGTCATCGAACAACCTGCCGTCTGGGGCGACGCTAGAGGCTAAGTCTTCGACGAT
>JAQGHM010000323.1 GCA_028291615.1 Phycisphaerales bacterium
ATCGTCCTCGTTGGCGCGAACCTGGGCGACCGCGGCTTCGACGGAGCGGCGGACGCGGCCCCAGACGTCCACCTCGTATGAGACGTCGAATGGGATGCGGGCGACGGTGGTGGTTCGGGCGCTTGAAGAGGACGATCGGGAGACCGTCGTGCCATTCGAAGTGACTGACTGACCGCTGGAGGTGTTCAAAGTGCCTGACGACCGCGATCGCTGGATGGATGGGTCGAGCGTGACGACGGGGTAGAACTGGCTTTGCGTAACCCGCGCCGCCGCGCGGGCCTGCGCCACGCGGGCGACGGCGGCCTGCAGATCCGTATTCGCCTTCACCGCATCCTCTTCCAGCTTCGTCAGCGTCGGATCGCCAAACAGCGTCCACCAGTCGCGCCCCAGCACCGGCTGAGTCGTCGGCCGCGTCGTCGCGCTCGCAAAACCAGTCGGCACTTCGAGATTGGGTCGCCGATAGTTCGGCCCGACCATACAGGAGGTCAGGACGGTGCAAAGCAACGCTGCGAGAATCCCTCTAACGACGACGCGACAGGTGATTCGGCGGACTTCGTTCATAATGGTTGGGGAACCTCGTTCAGGATGGGATGCGGGTGGTGACCGCCGTGTCGGCGTTTGCTTTCGAACCACAGGCGCAGGCGGTCGAGATAAAGGTAAACGACCGGCGTGGTGTAAAGCGTCAGCATCTGGCTGAAGATCAGCCCCCCGACGATCGCAATGCCCAGCGGGCGGCGCAACTCAGCACCGGTGCCGGCGCCCAGCGCCAGCGGAAGCCCGCCCAGCAGCGCCGCCATCGTTGTCATCGTGATCGGGCGAAAGCGCAGCAGACAGGCCTGGAAGATCGCCTCCTCCGGAGACTTGCCCTGCCTGCGCTCCGCCTCAAGCGCGAAGTCGATCATCATGATCGCATTTTTCTTGACGATGCCGATCAGCAGGATGATGCCGATGAATGCGATAACGCTCAGGGGCGTCTGAAACAACAGCAGCGCCACCAGCGCCCCGACGCCGGCCGAAGGAAGCGTAGAGAGAATCGTGATCGGATGGATCAAACTCTCGTAAAGAATCCCCAGGACGATATACACCGTCAGCATCGCCGCCAGCACGAGGATCGGCATGTTCGAAGTCGAATCCCGGTACGCCTGCGCGGTACCGGCAAACTTGCCGTGAATCGTAACCGGGAGACCCATCTCGCGCCCCGCCTGCTCAATCGCCGGTACAGCCTCGCCCAACGCCTTGCCGGGCTGAAGGTTGAACGAGAGCGTCACCGAAGGAAACTGCCCGGAGTGATTTACCGCCAGCGGCGTGTTCGACGGCGCATACTGCGTAATCGCGCTCAACGGCACCAGCGAACCGGTGTTGGATTTCAGGTAAATGTGTTTTAGGCCGTCGGGGTTCTGCGTGAAGTTTGGGGCAGCCTCCATGACTACGTGGTACTGGTTCAGTTGCTTATACATCGTGGAGACTTGGCGCTGGCCGAAGGCGTCGTAGAGGGCGTCGTCAATCATCTGGGGGGTGATGCCCAGACGTGCGGCGGTGGGGCGGTCGATGGTTAGCGATGCCTGCAGGCCGCGCATCTGCTGGTCGCTGTTGACATCGGTGAGGATGGGGATGGTGCGGAGCTTGGCGAGCACTTTGGGGGCCCAGTCGTAAAGCTCTTTGAGGTCGTCGCCCTGGAGGCTGTACTGGTACTGGGCGGCGCTGGCGCGGCCGCCGACGCGGATGTCCTGGACAGGTTGGAAGAACAGGCTGGCCCCGGGGATACGGGCGGTCTTGCCGCGGAGGCGGCCGATGACCATGTCGGCGCTCATTTTGCGCTCGGAGAGGGGCTTGAGGCTGACGAACATGTTGCCGGTGTTGGAACTGCCGCGGCCGCCACCGGTGAAGGCGATGACGCTTTCGACCGCAGGATCTTCGCCCACGGCGGTGGCGAACTGGGTAAGCAAGCGGGTCATGGCCTGTGCGGACGTGTCCTGATCCGCCTGGATGTTGCCGGTCAATCGCCCGGTGTCCTGCTGGGGAAAGAACTCCTGCTGAATGTGGAAGTAGAGGTAAACGGTGAGGCCGACAGTGGCGAGCGTCACAAGGAGTGTCGAGAACTGGTGCCGGAGGACCCAAGAGAGGGACGATTCGTACCGGCCCAGTACCCAATCGAATACACGCTCGCTGGCGTGGTAGAAGCGGCCGTGCTTTTCCTCGTCCTTGGATCGGAGGAGAAGGGCACACATCATCGGCGTGGTGGTCAGGGAAACAATCAGCGAGTCGATAATGGCGACCGATAGCGTGACGGCTAACTCGCGGAACAGACGCCCGACGTTCCCGCCCATCAGCAGAATGGGGATGAAGACGGCAATGAGCGAGAGGCTGATTGAAAGGACAGTGAAGCCAATCTCCTTGGCGCCAAGCAGGGATGCTTCGAGGGGTTTCATTCCCTGTTCGAGATGGCGGGTGATGTTCTCGATCACGACGATTGCGTCGTCAACCACGAAGCCGGTGGCAATGGTCAGGGCCATCAGGGAGAGGTTGTCGATGCTGTAACCGAAGAGGTACATGACGCCGAACGTGCCGATCAAGGAGATCGGGACGGCGACGCTGGGAATGAGCGTGGTGCGGAAGCTGCGCAGGAAGAGGAAGACGACGCCGATCACCAGGACGATGGAGAGGGAAAGGGTCAGCTCGACGTCGCGGACCGAGGCGCGGATCGTCGTCGTGCGGTCGAGGGAGATCGCGAGGTTCATCGCAGCCGGGATCTCGGACTGCAACTGGGGCATGAGCGCGCGAACGCGATCAACGGTGGCGATGATGTTTGCGCCGGGCTGGCGGAAGACGACGAGGGAGATCGCGGGCTTGCCGTTGAACAGGCCGGCGGTGCGCACGTCTTCGACGGAATCGGTCACGCTGGCGACGTCGGACAGACGAACGGCCGCACCGTTACGATAGGCGACGATGAGCGGCTGGTATTGCGATGCCTGCTGCAACTGGTCGGTCGCGCCCATGGACCAGGCGCGCTCGGGACCGGAAAGTGAGCCCTTGGGCTTGTTAGCATTGGCAGCGCCCAGTGCGACGCGGACGTCGGCGAGGGCGAGGCCAAGGTTGTTCAACTGGGTGGGGTTGACGTCAACACGGACGGCGGGGAGCGCGCCACCGCCGACGCTGACTTGCCCGACCCCTTCAACCTGCGACAGCTTCTGCTGAAGGATAGAAGCGGCGACGTCGTACATCCGGGCCTTGTCGTAGACCTCAGACGTGATGGTCAGGATCATGACCGGCGCGTCGGCGGGGTTGACCTTGCGATAAGTTGGATTACCGGGGAGGTTGGCGGGGAGTTGGCTGCGGGCGGCGTTGATGGCGGCCTGGACGTCGCGTGCGGCGGCGTCGATGTTGCGGTTGAGGTCGAACTGCATGGTGATCGACGTCGAGCCCAGGCCGCTGCTGGAGGTCATTTCGGTGACGCCGGCGATGCGGCCGAACTGTCGCTCGAGCGGCGTGGCGACGGCGGAGGCCATCGTCTCCGCACTTGCGCCAGGGAGCCCCGCGGAGACGGAAATGGTCGGGAACTCGACCTGCGGGAGGGGCGAGACGGGGAGATAGAAATAGGCGAGCGCGCCAGCGAGACCCAGAGCGAGCGTCAGCAGCGTAGTGGCGACAGGCCGGTGGATAAACGGTGTGGAGATGCTCATGCCAGCTCCACTGAATCCGGATGAACTTGAACCGGCGGCTCGTCGGTGCGATCGCCCCGGAAGCGGCGGTTGACGCGCTGGGCGAGGCGGTCGAAGGCGAGGTAGATGACGGGCGTGGTGTAGAGCGTAAGAACCTGGCTGAAGATCAGGCCGCCGATCATGGAGATACCCAGCGGACGGCGGAGCTCAGAGCCGGTGCCGGAACCCAGGGCAAGCGGAACGCCGGCAAGTAGCGCAGCCATCGTGGTCATCAGGATCGGACGAAGGCGAAGCAGACAGGCCTGGAAGATCGCTTCATCGGGCGACTTGCCATCGTTGCGCTGCGCGTCGAGGGCGAAGTCGATCATCATGATCGCGTTCTTTTTGACGATGCCGATCAGCAGGATGATGCCGATCAGGGCGATGACGCTGAAGTCATTGCCGGTGAGCATCAGGGCGAGGAGCGCGCCGACGCCTGCTGAGGGGAGGGTCGAGAGGATCGTGATCGGGTGGATGTAACTTTCGTAGAGGACGCCCAGGACGATGTAGACGGTGACAAGCGCGGCGAGGATGAGGATCCACTCATTGCTGAGGGAGGCTTGGAACGCGCGGGCGGTGCCTTCGAAGCCGCCTTGCACGCTCATGGGCATGCCGATCTCGGCCTTGGCGGCGTCGATGGCGTGGACGGCTTCGCCGAGCGAGATGTTAGGGGCGAGGTTGAAGGAGATGGTGACGGCGGGGAACTGGCCCTGGTGGCTGATCGCCAGGGGCGTGGTGGTCTCTTCGAGGCGGGTGATGGCGCTGAGCGGGACCTTTCCACCGTTGGAGGAGCGGACGTAAATACTGGAGAGGTTCGCCGGGCTCTGACGGAATTCAGGTTTCACTTCAAGGACGACGTGGTACTGATTCAACTGGGTGAACATGGTGGAGACCTGGCGCTGGCCGAAGGCGTCGTAGAGCGCGTCGTCGATCATCTGCGGCGTGATGCCGAGGCGGCCGGCGGTGTCACGGTTGATGACGAGCTTGGCTTGGAGGCCGTCATTCTGCTGGTCGCTGGCGACGTCGCGCAGCTCAGGGAGGGCTTGAAGTTTTTCGATGAACTTCGGAACCCAGTAGCTCAGCTCCTTGGTATCAGGGTCTTCGAGGCTGTACTGGAACTGGGTGCGACTGACGCGGTCTTCAACCGTGAGGTCCTGGACCGGCTGCATGAAGAGGGTGATGCCGGCGACCTTTTCGAGCTCAGGCTGGAGGCGGCGGATGACGTCGGTGGCGCTGGTTTTACGAACTCCGATGGGCTTGAGGTTGATCTGCACGCGGCCGCTGTTGAGCGTGGTGTTGGTGCCGTCGATGCCGATGAAGGAGGAGAGGCTTTCGACGTCGGGGTCGCGCAGGATGACCGCCGACATCGCTTGCTGGCGCTCGGACATGGCATCGAAGGAGATGTTCTGCGGGCCTTCAGAGACGCCGAGGATCACGCCGGTATCCTGCACCGGGAAGAAGCCCTTGGGGATGATGAGGAAGAGCCAGATGGTGAGGCCGAGCGTGGCGACGGCGACGATGAGGGTGGTGAACTGGTGGCGGAGGACGAAGCGGAGCGTGCGCCCGTAGAAGTCGATGATAGATTGGAAAACGTGCTCGGATGCGCGGTAGAGTCGGCCCTGCTCGGATTCGGGTTTGTGGCGGAGCAGCTTGGCGCACATCATCGGGGTGAGCGTCAGCGAGACGATCGCGGATACGACGATGGTGACGCTGAGCGTGACCGCAAACTCGCGGAAAAGCCGGCCGACGATATCGCCCATAAAGAGGAGCGGGATCAGCACCGCAATCAGCGAGATGCTGAGAGAGACAATGGTGAAGCCGATCTGTTTCGATCCTTTGAGGGCGGCAGCGAGCGGGGCTTCGCCTTCCTCGATGTAGCGGACAATGTTCTCGATCATGACGATCGCATCATCGACGACGAAGCCGGTGGAGATCGTCAGGGCCATCAGCGTCAGGTTGTTCAGGCTGTAGCCGAGCATGTACATGACGCCAAACGTGCCGACGAGGGAGAGCGGGACGGCGACGCTTGGAATAATGGTGGCCGCGACGTTGCGGAGAAAGAGGAAGATGACCATCACGACCAGCGCGACGGTGAGAAGCAGCTCGAACTGGACGTCTTCGACGGACGCGCGGATGGTATTGGTGCGATCGGTGAGGATCGAAATGTTGACGGAGGAGGGGAGCGAGGTGCGTAGCTGGGGGAGGAGTTTTTTAACGCGATCGACGACGTCGATGATGTTGGCGCCGGGCTGGCGCTGGATGTTGACGATGACTGCGGGAACCTGGTTCATCCAGGCGGCCTGGCGGAGGTTTTCTGCGCCATCGACGACATCGGCGACGTCGGAAAGCTTTACGGGCGAGCCATTGCGGTAGGCGATGACGAGGGGGCGATACTGGTCGCTGGAGAGGATCTGGTCGTTAGCGCCGATCGTGTAAGCCTGGCGCTTGCCGTCGAAGTTTCCCTTGGCTTGGTTGACGTTGGCCTGGGCGATGGTGGCGCGGAGGTCTTCGAGGCTGAGGCCAAGGCCGGAGAGGGCGGTGGGGTTGACCTGCACGCGGACGGCGGGTTTTTGTCCGCCGCTGATGCTGACGAGCCCGACGCCGGGAAGCTGGGACATCTTTTGCGCCAGGCGCGTATCGGCGAGGTCTTCGACCTTGGAGAGGGGAAGGACGTCGGAGGTGAGGGCAAGGGTAAGGATGGGTGCATCAGCCGGATTGGTCTTGCTGTAGATCGGCGGGTTCGGGAGGTCGCGCGGGAGGTAAGTCGTCGCGGCGTTGATGGCGGCTTGCACCTCCTGCTCGGCGATGTCGATGTTGAGCTCGAGGGCGAACTGGAGGGTGATGACGGAGCTCCCCTCGGAGCTGGTCGAGGTCATCTGGTTGAGGCCGGGCACCTGGCCGAACTGGCGCTCGAGCGGGGCGGTGACGGAGGAGGTCATGACGTCCGGGCTTGCGCCGGGGTAGAAGGTCATGACCTGAATGGTCGGGTAATCGACCTGGGGAAGCGCGGAGACCGGAAGCTCGCGGTAGGCGACCAGACCGGCGAGGAGGATCGCAACCATCAGCAGCGAGGTGGCGACGGGGCGCAGGATGAAGATCTTAGACGGGTTCATTGCTCAGCGGCTCGTCGGTTGCCAGCGCCTCGTGATCCGCCGCCGTTGCCGCTGGTGTGCTGTGTGGCGGGACTATGCTGGGTGGCGGCGCCGCGTCCTGCGCCGCCGCCGCCACCGGTCATGGGCCGGGTTGCGGCGGGTCTGCCGAGGGTGACCTTCGCCCCCTGCTGGAGTTTATCGATGCCATCGGTAACGACCATCTCGGCGGGCGAGAGGCCGCCTTGGATGACGGTGTCGTCGCCCTCGGTGGGCCCGACCTCGATGTTGCGCATGTCAACGGTGCTGTCGCCTTTATCGTCGCGTTTGACGACGTAGACGAACGCGGATTGCGGACTGCGCTGCACGGCTGCGTTCGGAACCAGGACGGCGTCCTTGATCGTCTCGATCAGAAGGCGGGCGTTGATGAACTGATTGGGGAAAAGCGAGTTGTCCTCATTCGGGAAGATCGCCTTGAAGCGGACGGTGCCGGAGTTGGAATCGATCTGGCTGTCGATCGCCAGCAGCGTGCCGGTGGCGAGCTTGACCTTGAAGTCGCGATCGTAAGCCTCGACGTCGAGCTTGACGCCGGCGTTCATCTTCTTAACGACGCTGGGAATGGCGTCTTCGGGGAGGCTGAAGAGGAGGGCGACGGGTTGTAACTGGGTGATGACGGCGAGGCCGTTAGCATCGCTGGCGTGGATCATGTTGCCGCGGTCGACCATGCGCAGGCCGATGCGGCCGGTGATGGGCGCGGTGATGGTGCAGTAGAAGATCTGCAGCTTGGCGCTGTCGATCTGCCCCTGGTCAACCTTCACGGCGCCTTCAAAGTTGGCGACGTTGGCGGCGGCGGTGTCGAGCTGCTGCTGGGAGACTGCCTCGCGGGCAATCTGGTAGCGTTTGAGGTCGGCCTGGGCGTTTTTCAGTTGGGCTTGGTCCTTGGCCATCTGGCCTTCGGCCTGGGCGAGTTGCACCTTGTAAGGGCGCGGGTCGATTTCGAAGAGCGGCTTGCCCTCCTTGACGACTTCTCCTTCGACGAAGTTGACCTCCATGAGTTGGCCATCGACGCGGGCGCGGACGGTCACGGTGTTGAGCGCGGTTACCGAGCCCAGACCGTTGAGGTAGATGTTCATATCCCCCTGGCGCGCGGGTACCGCGACGACGGGGACCGCGCGACCGGCCGCGTCGCGGCCGCCTGCCTTGGGGTCGGCGGTCTGGTGAAGTCGCGTGTAGACGAAATAGCCGACCACGCCGGCGATCAGGATCAGGAGCGTGATCCAGATCCACGCGTGACTTTTTGCACCGTGGCGTTGATCGATCCGGCGATCCCAGGGCGCCTCGCGTCTTGGTGGTGCGTTGAGAACCTGTTGGCCATTGGGCTTATCGGAGAGCGGACTGATGATTGGGTCGTGGACCATGGGTGCGCACCTGCGGTTCGCTGCTGTCTGAGGACGTTAATGCCTCAGACATACGATAGTCCGGTTGGTACGTTTTTCGCGACTGCCAAAGCACAGGGAGACGGCCTATGCCGATCGGCATAGCGCGGTTGCCGGGATTACGCATCCAGTTGAATAATTCCGCGCTGCAGCGCAATGGTGACGGCGTGGGTGCGGTCGGATGCCCTGAGCTTGCTGAGGATGTTCTGGACGTGAATCTTGATGGTGCCGCCGGCGGTGCCGAGTTCTTGCGCGATCTCCTTGTTGGAGAGGCCGCGGGCGACGTGGCCGAGCACCTCGACCTCGCGCGGGGTGAGGGCGACCTGCGGGAAGTGTTCAGCAAGGCGCTCGACGACGGCGGGCGGCATCAGGCGCTGCCCGGCGTGGACCAGACGAATGGCGCGGAGGACTTCGGTGTGCACCATTTCCTTAAGGATGTAACCGCTGACACCGGCCTCGAGCGCGCGGTAGATCTCATGGTCGCCGTCATAGCTGGTGAGGGCGATGATGCGAGCATCGGGAAATTCGGCGCGGATCGCATGAACCGCGGCAATGCCGTCGAGCTCGGGCATGCGCAGGTCCATCAGGGTGACGTCGGGGCGGTGCTGGCGGAAGAGGGTGACGGCGTCGCGGCCATTCTCGGCTTCGGCGACGAGCTTCATATCGGCTTCGTTGGCGAGGATGGAGGCGATGCCCTTGCGCACCAGCGCGTGATCGTCGGCGCAGAGGACGCGGATGGGAGTGTCGGAGTTTACTTCTGCTGCCATTGCGCTTCCACGTTATGCGGGCCTGGTGGTTGGGTCGAGGGGACGTTGCCCGAGTCAGCGATCGGGAGTGAGACCGAAATGGTCGTCCCGCGCCCGGGCTGGCTTTGGATCTGGAGCTCCGCGCCGATCTGGGCGGCGCGTTCGATCATGCCGACGAGGCCGTAGTGACCGGCGCTGGCAGTCTGACCATCGTAGTCGAAGCCAACGCCGTCGTCTTTGACCCAGAGGCGCAGCGCGCCGGGCACGCGATCGAGCGCGACCTCGATCGTGCGCGAGCCGGAATGGCGCACGGCGTTGGAGATCGCTTCGGCGGCGATGCGGAGCAGGTTGTACTCGGCATCGGCGGAGAGGTGGAGCGGCGAGGCGGCGTCGAGCTTGAGGGTCAGGCGGATGTCTTCGCGGGTTTCGGTTAACTGGCGGGCGGCTTGGGCGATGGCGGTGGCGAGGCCGGACTCCTGACTGCCGCCGCCGCCGCCGCGCGCGCTGCGCAGGCCGGCGACGGACCGTCGGGCCTCGCGCATGCAATTGCCGGCGTCGCGGATGATCTCTTCCAGCGTGTTGCGCTCCTGCGACGAGGGGAGCCGAGCGGCGAGCGCCTGCATTTCCATGGTGACGCCGGAGAAGCCCTGGAGGAGCGTGTCGTGGAGCTCGCGGGCGATGCGGCTGCGCTCAGCGCCGATGGTCTGGAGGCGTTCTTCGATGCGGCGGACGCGCATGCGGTAGGCGAGCCACGCGAGGAGCGCGACGACTGCGACGCATAATGGGATGAAGAAGGCGCGCTGATAGAAGAGCGGCGCGAGGACGAAGGCGACGGGGTTGTCGGCTTCGTTGGGGGAAGCGTCCGAGTTTGAGGCCGTGACGCGGAAGCGGAAAGGGCCGGGCGGGAGGTTGGTGTAAAAGGCCTCGCGGCGGGAGCCGGCGTCGATCCAGTCGCGATCGAACCCCTCAAGCTTGTAACGGAACGTCATGCGGCCGGGCGAGAGGAAGCTTAGGCCGGTGTAACGGAATTCAAGATTCTTCAGGCCCGGCGGCAGGCGCTCGATGTGGGCGGGTTTTTCGCTGCGGCCGTTGACGATGACTTCTTCGATGACGACGGGCGGGGGCGGGGCATTGCGGCGGAGGCGTTCGGGATCAACGACGATCACGCCGCGAACCGTGGAGAACCAGAGGCGGCCGTCGGTCATGCGCCAGGCGGCGGGTTGCACGCCGGACTTGCACTCGACGGTGCGGAGCGCGTCGGTCGGGCTGAAGGGCGTGCTGACGACGGCCTTGATCTTACCGGCGGCGAACTTGCGCAGGTCGGTGCGGCTGACGTAGAAGATACCTTTGCTGCAGGCCATCCAGAGACGGTCCTGTTCGTCGGCAACGATGCCGTAGATGTCATCGTCGAAGAGGCCGTCGCGCATGGAGAAGCGGACGGCCTTGGCGCCGTCGAGAAGGTAGAGGCCGTCGCCAAGTGTGCCGATCCAGAGGAGGTCGCCCTCATCTTCGTAGAAGGCATCAATGACGCCGCGTCGGGAGATGCCTTCGAGCGCGAACTCGCTGAGTTGGCCGTCAGCGAATCGGTGGAGGGCGCCGATTCGGCTGGCGATCAACAGTGAATCGTCGCGGCGTTTGACGAGGGCGGCCGTGGGCGCGGTGAGCGGTGTCAGCGCGGTAAAGCGCCAGTCACGAAAAAACGCGGGGCCTGCGGTTGTGCCGATCCAGAGCGTGCCTTGAGCGTCGCGATAGACGCTGGTGATGTCGTCGGCGGGGAGGCCTTGTCGGGTGGTGTAGGTCTGATCGACGCGGCCGTCGCGGAGGTGATTCAGGCCGCGGTTGGTGCCGACCCAGAGGCCGTTGCCGTGGTCCTCGGCGAGCGCGCGAACGGTGGCGCTGGCGAGTCCATCGGTTGTTGTCAGGCTGGTAAAATGGTGGCCATCAAAGCGATTGAGGCCCGCGTCCAAGGTGCCGACCCACACGTTGCCGGCGCGATCCTGGAAGACGGGGCCGGTGTCGTTGCTGGAGAGGCCTTCGCTGGCGGTGAAGGGGATCGTGCGGCGGTCGAGGAACTGGTTGAGGCCGTGCTTTGTGCCGACCCAAAGGCTGCCCTCTCGATCTTCGCAAAGCGTGTAGACGGTGCTTTGGGAGAGGCCGTCGGTGGCGCGGAAGCTTTCGAACTCGCCGTTGCGCAGGCGGGAAAAGCCGTCGCGGGTGCCGATCCAGACGACGCCGTCGCGCCCTTCCGCCAGGCAATAGATCGAGTTGTCGGCGAGACCGTCGGCGGTGCTGAACCGGTGTTCTTCGCCGTCCTTCAGCCGGACCAGGCCATCGGTGGTGCCGATCCAGAGAGTTCCGTCAGCGGTCGCGAGGAGCGCGCGAACGGACGCGTTTGGCGGCACGGACGAAAGCGTTCGCGGTGACGCAACCTTCGAACCGGTGCTGACAGTGAGTTGTGCACCGTCGCCGCCTGCCCAGAGCGTTCCGTCCTTCGCTTCACACGCGGCCCAGACATCGCCGTTTTGATGGATCCCAAAGCGACCATTGACGAACTGCGCGAGCCCGCCGGCGGTGCAGGCCCATAGGACGCCTTTGGAATCGCAAAAGAGACTGTGGACATCAGCGGAAGGCAAACCCTCGTTGGTCGAGTAGCGCGTGACGTTGCCTTTGTGCAACCGGATCAGGCCGTTGCCGCTGGTTGCGGCCCAGAGCGCGTGCTCGCCGTCTTCAGCCAGATCGCGAACCCAGACGTTCGCGGGAGAGACGCCGTGCGCTTCGCCGACGGAGGTGAAACGCACGCCGTCGAATCGAACCAAGCCGGTTTGCGTGCCGAGCCAGATGTAGCCGTCGTGCGCCTGGAGCACGGAATAGATCGTCGCCTGCGGCAGGCCTTGCGGAACTTGCCAGATTCGATGGAGCGACTGGGTAAGAGCGCGGCTGGGGTCAAGTGCTCGCGCGCGCGCCGCCATAAACGTCGCGAAGATCGTGACGAAGACGAGCACCCTGAGATGCGTGCGATTGCGCATTACGTATCATCATATCGCAGCGGCGCGCGGCCGGTCGAGTCGGACGCGGATTCTGCGGCGCGCGACTACGGGCGGACTTCCACGCCGTGCTCGGCGGCGACCCAATAGGCGCGGGCGGCGGCGGATTGATCGATCAGGCGAATCGGTTTGGCATCGCTGGGCGGCGGGGCCTGCCAGTCCTGCGCGTACCAGCCGTCGGCATTGCGGTGCTGGTGGAGCGCTGTCAGCGATTTTCCGACGACCTGGCGCCAGTGGTCGTCGTGGTCGGTCTCGTAGAGTTCAAGGAAGGCTTCGACCAGCTTGACCGCGAGCTTGCCCGAGCCGGTGATGACGCCGTCACTGGCGCGGATAAAGCGCTTCTCCGCGGCGCGGGCGACGCGCTGCGCTTCATCGAGATAGGCCTTATCGTGCGTCACGCGATGGAGGATGCAGGCGGCGCGGAGGAGCGTCGCACTGTTGTAAGTGTACTTGGCGCCATCGATCTTCCCCGCGGGGACGGCGACCGAATCGGAGACGAGACCGTTTGCGTCCTGGAGGTGTTTACGGGTCCAGTCATAGAGGCGTTTGGCGGTATCGAGGTACGCCTGCTCGCCGGTGAGCGCGTGCAGCTTGAGAGCGGCGAGCATGGCGGGGCCGCTTGAGCAGGCGTTCTTCGACGTGGGACGGTCTTCGTGCCAATAGATTCCGCCGCCCTGCGCATCGTCTTCCCCGCTCATCGTGAAGCGGTAGGCGTCGAGGGCCAGCGCCAAGTCCTTCGGATCGCGCGTGAGCTCGTAGGCTTCGAGCAGCGCGTAGCTGATCCAGGCGTTGTCGTCGTAATAGCGATCGGACGGCTTGGGCGGCGGGTTGACGTCGAGGCCGGGGCGATCATTATGGATCGTGCGATACGACCGCAGCGCCACGGCGTAGGCGCGCACGTGCGACAGGTACGTTTTCGGATCGAGTCGCGCAGCGGCGGAGAGCGCACCGAGCTGCACGCTGGCGTCCCAGATCCAACCGGGCCGCGGCTTCTTCACGCCAGCGCCGATCTCCAGGGCGTAGAGTGATCGCTCGGGCATCGCGAATGACTTCTCAATGGCGGCGAGCGTCTCGTCGCCCCACTGCGCCGCAACGGAACGATCCGCCCCATAAGCAAACGGCTGACCCGCCAACAGACTTACCAGCAGACAAACGCCCAGTGTCCGCCTCACGCGATCTCCAGTCCCCGCATCGTTCCGGTGCTCGTCGCAAATCGATCGGCCTCCAAACCCAGCCGCTGCAGCATCGAGACGAACAGGTTGGGCAGCGGATAATTCCGCTCGCGGTCAAAGGCGAGATGCTGCCCGTGACGGAAGCCGCCGCCGGCGAGCAGCACCGGTAGGTTCGTCGTCACGTGCGTGTTGGCGTTCCCGAGGTTGCTGCCGTAGAGGACCATCGTGCGGTCAAGGAGCGCGTCGTTCCCTTCGTGCTTCGCCTTCAGGTTAGTCATCAACTCGCCAAGGAGCTTCATGTGCTCGCGGTCGATCGCTTCGAGCTGATGCAGCTTGGCAGCCGACTTCCCGTGGTGCGAGAGACTGTGATAGCCGTCGTTGATGTCAGCGCCTTCGACTTCGATCGTCGGGGAATTCACGCTGTCGAGCATGAGCGTGATCAGACGCGTCGAATCCGTCTCGAAGGCGAGCTGCGCCATGTCGTACATCAGGCGGACCTTGTCCATGTACTGCTTGGGGGTCGGCGGATCGACCGGCAGCTTGGCGGCGACCTGCGGCTTGGGGCGACGTTCCCACTCGCGTGCTTGGCCCATGCGGACCTCCAAGTCGCGCACGCCGGTGAAATATTGATCGAGCCGATCGCGGTCGCGCGGGCCGACGTCGCGGCCGAGGCTTTTGGCTTGCCCGGCGACGGCGTCCATGATGCTCTGGCCGAGCTCGAGCTTGCGCACCTGCTGCTCGACTTCCTCCGGCGAGCCGCGGAGGAAGAGCTTCTTGAAGACGTCGGATGCTTTCTCCTCGCAGGGGATCATCGCGCCGGTGCCGGTCCACGAGAGGCTGCGCTGCCCGCGCGAAACGTTGACGCCCAGCGTGAGCGACGGAAACCGCGTCTGGTTGCCGATGCGCGCCGCGGCGTATTGGTCGATCGAGATCGTGTTGCGGAAGCCGCCGCTGCCGGGATGGGGGGCGGCGGTGAGGAAGCAGTTGTCGGCAGGATGACCGCCATCGACGTCCGGATGCCAGACGCCGCTGAAGACGGTGAAATCGTCGCGTCGCGCGCCGAGCAGTTCGAGGTAGGGCGAGAGTTTGTAATCGCGCCCGGCCTGGCCGGGAAAGAACTGCTCGGGCAGAAGGCCGAGGTTATTGCAGATCGCGAGCATGCGGCGTGGCGGCTGAGCGGCGGCGTCAGCAACGGCGGCGCTCGCGAGCGATGGCGCCATCGCATCGAGCAGAGGCAGCGCGAGGGCGACACCAGCGCCGCGCAGGAAGCGGCGGCGCGACAGGGCCGATCGGTTTAGAATCGTGGGGCCGTTTTTCGTCGAATTGCTCATGTCGGATCTCGCGAATCTATTTGGTCTGGAACAGGTCGCTTTGCACGAACTGCCGGACGAGGTCACGCACACCGTAACCGCCGCTGGCCGCGCGGTCGAGGATTTTCTCGACTTCGGGCCGATCGCCGAAGCGCACCGGCGCGCCGGTGCCGTAGACGATCAGTTGCGACACGAGGTTGCGCGCCAGTTGCCGCTGGTCGGCCAGCAGGAGCTTCTTGAGCGAATCGACGTCCTGGAAATGCCGGCCGTCGGGGAGCTCGCCGCTGGGATCTACAGGTTGGCCGAGGTGGAAGGCGAACTTCTGGCCGTTGTGACCGAAGCCCGGCACGAGCGGGCCCGTGCCGCCGTTGGCGCGGTAGTGGTCGCGAAAGCCGCCCATGACGTCGAAGCTTTCGAGGGCGAAGCCGGCGGGGTCGATCTTGGCATGGCAGGCGGCGCAGGTGGCGAGCGTGCGATGCTTGTCGAGTTGGGCGCGGATCGTGGTCGCCCCGCGGATGTCCGGCTCGACCGCCGGCACGCTGGGCGGCGGCGGGGAGGGCGGCTTGCCGAGGATTCGCTCCATCACCCACGCGCCGCGGAGCACGGGCGACGTGGTCGTGCCGTTGGCGGTGACTTTCAGGACGCTGGCCTGGGTCAGTAGGCCACCGCGCTTGCAGTCGTGCGGGAGCGTGACGCGGCGAAGTGCGACGCCTTTGACGCCGGCGATGCCGTAGTGATCGGCCAGTCGCTCGTTGAGCATCGCGAAGTTCGACCAGACGATGTTGCTGGCGGGCAGGTTCCCGCGGAGCAACTCGGCGAAGAAGAGCTGCGTCTCCTGCTCGGCGGATTCGCTCAGCAGATCGTCGAGGTAGTAATCCGGATAGAGGCCGGCATCGGGCGCGGTGGCGACGATCTTGCGGAGGTCGAGCCAGTAGTCGAGGAAGGCATCGACGAATCGGCGGGAACGATCCGGGTCGGACAGGAGGCGCTCGGCTTGTGCGCGAAGCACGTCGGGGCGGTGCAGTTCGCCGCGGGCGGCCAAGGCGCGAAGCTCATCGTCTGGGGCGGAATTCCAGAGGAAGAAGGAAAGGCGCGAGGCGAGGGCGTAGTCGTCGAGGCGACCCGGCCGTTCTTCGACGCTGATCAAACCGGGGGAGCAGAGGACGGCGCTGTAGCCGGCGATCATGGCTTCGAGGAAGCTCGTGCCGCTCTTGCTGGCGGCGTCGATGACGGCGGCGAAGCGCTCGACCTCGGCGTCGGGCACGGGCCGGCGATAGGCGGCGGTCATGAAGTTCTTGAGGAGACGCCGGGCGTCGGCGGCGGGGTTCTCGGAGACGACCTGTACCGGCTCACCGGCGTTGGCGGGATCGCGCATCGGGAGATCGCCGAAGAGCAGCTTGTGACCGGCGGGCGGCCACTGCTTGTCGTCATAGATCGGCCCTTCAACTTCGAGCCAGCGGAACGCGACGCCGGGCGTGCCCTCCTTGTCGGCCAGCGGGTTGTGCCAGTTCGACGGGCGCGAGCGGAACAGCCGCGCGGCGTCGGGGCGGATCGATTCGCCAGCGACCAGCCACGTGTCCATCTCGGCGACGCCGCTCACATCTGGCGTCACGTCGAATGACCCAAGGAGGCGAAGCTGGCGGGGCGGCACCTGCGCGTAAAGCGTGACCGGCTCGTCACGGCGTCCCGGCCCGGCGTTTGCGCGGTCGGGCACCCACCACTTCGTCGCGTTAAGCGGAGCGGCGGTGAAGGAATACGCGCCGACGCGCAGGCGGTAATGCCCGCCGACCGGCGCGATGAACTTTTCGAAACGAAGCTCCAGAGGCTCGTAGCTGCTGGCGACGACGCCGGCAGCCTCCTGCTCCCGGATGGCGGGATCACCCTCCGCCCCAACCGAGACGGGCGCCGTGCCGTTAAGCACCTCGGGCTGCGCCATGGTCCCGAGGAGCGGGAACGTGGCGCGCTCAGGGCTCGTGTTGAACTGCGAAAACTTCAGCTTGCCCGTGAAGGCCTTCTGCTCGCGGGCGTAATATCGCGTGGTGGTGGTCGGCGGCGGGGGCTTTACCTGCGTGGCCATCGCCTGGCGCAGGGCGTAGTCGGCTGCGCCGAGGTAGCTGGCCATGTGGACGTGGGAGATGGCCAGCGCCTCGCCGGCCTTGTTGAAGCGGTGCGATTCTTCGTCCTCGGGGAGCATGTCCTTGATCTGCAGCCATGGGGCGTGAAGCAGGTCGCGGATGACGTTCTCGTATTCGTAGCGATTGAGGCGACGCCAGACCGAGCGGCCCTGCGCGGCGGCGCGAGCGCGGTCGGCGGCGACCATCGGGTCGGCAATGGCGGTGAGAAAGGCGACGAGTTCTTTAGGCTCGGGCCGGGGCTTTTTCTTCGGCGGCATCTCCCCGTCGCGGACGCGGTCGTGGATTTTGATCCAGGTGTCGAAGGTCTTGGCGGAGTCGAGGTCGAATTGGAGAGCCGTGAGATCGAGCCCCCCCTTCTGGGTTTCGGCGTCGTGACATTCGACGCAATGATGCTGCAGGAAATCCGGGGCCGGGCGCGGGGGCGCGAGGGGAGCGGCGCCTGATAGGGTGGCCGAGGCGCAGAAGAGGATGAGAAGGAGGATGCTGCGGATATTCCTTGATACGCCGCTGCAGGCTAGGTGTTGGGTTTCCATCCCTT
>JAQGHM010000324.1 GCA_028291615.1 Phycisphaerales bacterium
AGGTCCCAGGTTTTGGTCACCACGTTCTTCATGGCTTGGGAGGGGACGCTGACGGCGTCGGCATAGCAGCGGGCGGTGCGGCGCTCGAGCATGGCCAGGACGCGGTTCATCGGGTTGAAGGGGAAGCGGTTGATGCGGACGAAGAGCTCCCAGGGGCAGTGCATGCGCATGACGACGGGCCAGCGATGGATGGTGCCGGCCATCCAGCCGTTGGCGGCGTGCTCGGGGGCTTCGATCAGGTCGAGGGGGTAGGCGGCGTCGATCTCTTTAATGGCCTGGTAGCTGGCTAGGTCCCACTTGATCCAGTGCCAGATCAGCGGGTGCATCCAGGCCATGACGCGCGCGAGGCCCTGCCAATAGAGCCAGCGGAGGGCGGTGTTGTGGGAACGGATCTCGAACTTGGCGGGGATGCGATGGAGCGTGACGTTGGGCTGGGGGACGGGGGAGCGGTCGGAGGGGCCGGCGATGACGTGGACGTCGTGACCCGCGCCGCCAAGCGCGCCGGCGAGTCGGAACATGTACGTGCCGACTCCGCCCAGTCCCTGCTGAGGGGGGTATTCGTAAGAAACCAGGCCGATGCGCATTACCGTCACCCACGAATCGGAGGGCTGCTTGAACAAACGACAAGAGTTCGCGCAGCCGCGTAGTTCTTATCGGCCGCTAAGGGCTTGGGAATTAGAGGAAGATGATCGGGCATCACTGAGATTTGACGCACTCCATGGCTCGACTATTACTGTGGCGCTGGTTTGTCTGTTCGTTCGGGCGGGGCTGGCGGTTTGGGATCTGCCTGGAGTTTCAGCATCACGGCGGCGTAGCGCTTGCCGAACTCGCGGGCGCTGGGGGAATCGAAGTGGGTGTTGTCGCCCTTGTGCTTGAGTCCTTCGGCGCTGGCGAAGCCGCAGTGGGGGAGGCGGCGCGGGAGGTTTTCGAGTTCCGTGTTGACGATTTTGGCGAAGGGGTTTTTGTCGACGATGTGCTGGCCGAGTTGGCCTACAACGATGCAAGCGTCGGGGGCGGCGAGGTCGGTGCGCATGCGGGTTAGGGTTTGTTCGAGGAGGGTGCCGTATTTGTTGGCGTTCTTTTCGTTGGAATCGCTTTCGCCCTGGTGCCAGAGGATGCCTTTGAGGACGCCGCCCTTCATGGCGATTTTGGCGCGGCGGATGGTGGTGTCGTAGGGGGTGGTCTTGGTGGCGGCGTCGGTTGCGCCGGGCTGCCAGGAGGCGAGGGGGCTGCCACCGACGGCGCAGGGGATGACGCCGATCACGATGTCGGGGTTGGCGTCGGCCATTGCCTTGGCGAAGGCGAAGCCGGGGCCGACGCCGGCGACTTTTTTATCGAAGTGGAGGGGTTCGGCGGCCGGGGCCCATTCATCTTTGGCGTTCAATGTGAAGACGCGGGGGTGGGGGGTGCGGTCCTGTTCTTCGACGATGCCGCGGCCGGCCATATTGGATTGTCCGGCCAGCAGATAGAGATGGAACTTTTCCTTGGGGGCCGGGACCCCTTCGACAAGCTCAGGACCGGCGGCGAGCGATGGGGGCGAACCGACGGCCAGCAGCGCGCATATCATGAGGAAGAGCCGGGGGATGGAACGGGTCATGCGCAATATGGTAACATGGAGCCAATGAAGATCATCCTCGCGAATCCACGCGGCTTTTGCGCCGGCGTTAACATGGCGATTGAGTGCGTCGATACCGTGCTCAAGCATAAGGGCGCCCCGGTTTTCGTCTATCACGAGATCGTGCATAACAAGCATGTGGTGGACGATTTTGAGAGCAGGGGGGTCACGTTCGTTAATACCATTGAAGAAGTGCCGCAGGGGGCTACGGTTGTGTATAGCGCGCATGGCGTGTCGCCGATGATTCGCAATACGTCGCGGGATCGGGATCTGATCGAGATCGACGCGACTTGCCCGTTGGTGACGAAGGTGCATGCGGAGGTTAAGGGGTTTGCGCGCAAGGGGTATACGATTATCTTCATCGGGCATAAGGATCACGACGAGGCGGTGGGAACGGTGGGGGAAGCGCCGGAGTCGATCGTGGTGGTGGAGTCGGAAGAAGATGTGGAGCGGCTGTCGTTTCCGCCTGATGCGAAGTTGGCGTTTGTGACGCAGACTACGCTTAGCCTCTTGGATGCGAAGGCGGTGGTCGGGGCGCTGCAGCGGAAGTATCCGGGGATCACACCGCCGCCCAAGGATGATATTTGTTATGCGACGACCAACCGGCAGATGGCGGTGAAACATCTGGGGGGCGAGGCGGAGCTGGTGCTGGTGGTGGGGAGCCAGAACAGCTCGAACAGCAAGCGGTTGGTGGAGATGGCGCATCAGGAGGGGAAGCAGGCGTATCTGATCGATGATGAGTCGGAGCTGGATCCTGCCTGGCTGGAGGGGGTGCAATGCGTTTTTGTGACGGCGGGGGCGTCGGCGCCGGAGCGGTTGGTGGAGCGGCTGATCGAGCGGTTGAAGCGGGATTATGGGGGTGAGGTGGAGGAGCGGACGCTGATTGAGGAGGATGTTCAGTTTGAGCTTCCGAAGACGCTGCGGCGGCTGGCGGTTGTGAAGTAGCGATGGGATCGGAGCGGAAATCTTCCGGCGGTGGGGGGTGGATTGCGCGCGTTTGGCGTGATCCCTGGGGGCAGATGGTGATTTACCTGCTGATTTTTATCGTACTGGGGTATGGGGTCATGGCGTTATTTACGTGGGTGCGGGGGCCACAGCGCCCGCGGTACGTGCCTTGGGATGCCAGCCAACCCTCCGCCGCGCAAGGCCGGTAGAGGATTGCGGGTAGACAGAATGACCTAGCGGGGTTATCCGTGTGGCGGCAATGCTTGAACCGGACTTTAGCAAAATTATAGGATGCTGACGTGCGGGTTTAATTGGTCTGGGTAAAAGGTCGATGAGAGGAAAGAGTTGCCGGACGGGCCGCCCGCGTCCCCGGCGGCTGATTGAGCGCCAGGACGTGAGAGGAATGGAATCGTGAATTCACAAGCCGCGATGTTTGGAGAGCTTTTCCGGTACCGGGGGCTGCTGGGGATGCTCGCCTGGCGCGATATCCGGGTTCGGTATAAGCAGTCGCTGCTGGGGGTGGCGTGGGCGTTTTTGATGCCGCTGATTCAGACGGCGGTGCTGGTGCTGGTGTTCACCTCGTCCACCGCGCTAACGATTGACGATACCAAGCTCGGGGGCATGCCCTACATGCTCTTCGTCCTGGCCGGCATCATTCCCTGGACCTTGTTCAACGCCACGATCGCTTCCAGCATGGAGTGCCTCACCCGCAATAGCCGCCTAGTCACGAAGATCTATTTTCCGCGCGAAGTGTTTCCCCTCGCCAACGTCTTGGGTGCCTTGGTCGATTTCGGCATCGCCCTCAGCGTTTTCATTCCCGTTTACATCTTCTACATGTTCAAGCCCGCGGTCGCCCCGTTCGTCCAGCCGCATCCTTCGGTCTGGCTCCTATTGATCCCGGTGATCCTGTTCTTCCAGGTGCTGCTCATCGCGGGGCTCTCGATGGTGCTGTCGATGGCCAACCTCTTCTTTCGCGACGTGAAGTACGTCATGACCTTCGTGCTCCAGCTCTGGTTCTTCGCAACCAACGTCATGTATCCTCTCCACTTCGAAAAGCACCCTTGGATGACGTGGATCAACCCGATGATCGCCATCCTCGACGCCTATCGCGACTGCTGGATGGGTCGGGGACTGACCAACCCGAGCGGCCTGCTGGTCTCGATTCTCGTCTCCACGATTGCCTTCTTCCTCGGCTGGCGGGTTTTCCATCGGGCTTCGTTCAAGTTTGCGGAGTATGTGTAAATCATCATGAGCGATAATGTCATTGAGTTCGATCACGTCTATAAGAAGTTCGCGATGGGCGAACAGCACACGACGCTGCGCGACTTTATCGCGGCGGGGTTTGGGAAGGTGTTTCGGTCGGGGAATCGGCCTGATCCGGCGCAGTTGAAGAAGCAGGAGTTCTGGGCGGTTAAGGATCTGTCGTTTAATCTGAAAAAGGGTGAGTCGATGGGGATCATCGGGCCTAACGGCTCGGGGAAATCGACCACGCTTAAACTGCTGTCGGGGATCCTGCGGCCTGAGCAGGGGACTTACAACGTGAAGGGGCGGTTGTCGGCGCTGATTGAAGTGGGGGCGGGGTTTCACCCGGATCTGACGGGGCGCGAGAACGTGTTTTTGAACGGGTCGATCCTGGGGATGACGCGCAAGGAAGTACAGTCGAAGTTTGCGAACATCGTGGAATTTGCGGGGGTGGGGGAGTTTATTGATACGCCGGTGAAGCGATATAGCTCGGGGATGGCGGTTCGGCTTGGTTTTGCGGTGGCTGCGTTCATCGAGCCGGATGTTTTGCTGGTGGACGAGGTGCTGGCGGTGGGGGACACGGAGTTTCGCAACCGCTGCCACAATCGGATGACGCAGATGCTCAACCGCGGGGTCACGATGATCCTGGTGAGCCACAATCTTGAGGAAGTTCGAAACCTGTGCGATCGGACGATCATGCTGTTCAAGGGGGAGAAGCTCGTCGATGGGCCGACGCAGAAGGTGGTTGAAGAATATCACGCTCGCGTGGTGGAGATGATCAAGATCGACCAGGCGACCGACGCGGCGCGGGACGGGGTGGCGAAGGAAGAGACGCCGGTCGAGGTGACGGGGGTGCAGTTTATCGATAAGGATGGTTTGGTCACCGATACGCTGATGACCGGCGATCCGATGACGATCCGGATTAATTATCACGCGCGGCGGCACGTCGAGCGGCCGCAGGTGGGGATTGATATCGACTGGGCGGCGGAAGACCAGCTTGCCACCTGCTTCGATACGCAGCAGGACGGCACGACGCTCGGGCCGATCGCGCAGGGGAAGGGGTATATCGACTGCAAGGTTGGGCCGATGCTGATGGTGCCTAACGTTTACAGCGTGAACATCCGGGTTCTGGATGGGGATACGGCGACGCTTCTGGGGGGTACGCAGCGGAACCGATTCATCCTGAATGAAAAGGTGGTCGTGAATGGGTTTTTTGGGTTGCCTCACAAGTGGGAGCAATCTGCGGTGGGGGAGTCGCTGGCGGCCGAGACGTGTGAGGCCGCAGCATAGAGAAGGTTGAAGGCGGAACGATGAAGGATGAATAAGAAAATGCGAAGGGCCGTCTGATTCATCCTTCAGCCTTCATCATTCATCCTTGATTTGATATGCCATTCGATCCCACCAACCCTGCTCCCCGCGTTTCGGTGGGCATTTTGACGCGCAATGCGGGGAAGCTCTTTGGGCGGGTGGTGGATGCGCTTTCCAAGCAGGCGACGCCTTGGCCGTTTGAGATTGTGATTCTGGATTCGGCTTCCAAGGATGGGACGGACAAGTATGCGGAATCGCGCGGGGTGCGGGTGGTGGCTTATCGGCCGGCCAAGTTCCGGTTTGGGACGGCGCGAGATACGCTGTTTGAGAATTGCCGGGGCGAGGTGATCGTCACGATGAGCCAGGACGTGATTCCGGGCGATGAGCAGTGGCTTGGCCGGATGACTACGCCGATATTGGACGGGGGCGTCGATGCGACGGTGGGGGAGCAGCGGCCGGCGCCGGGGGAGTATGCGTTTTACTGGGATTATCACGGGTCTTGGATGCGGTCGGTCGCGGTGCGCTTTGATCAGGCTTACGGGCGGATCTGCATCAGCGGGTCTAACATGGCGCTGCGGCGATCGACGTGGGAGAAGCTGCGGTTTGGGGATGTCGACGCGATCGAAGATCGCGTGATGCAGGTGAAGCTGTTCAAGAGCGGGCGGCGGATGCTGCAGGTGAAGGATGCGATCAGCCTGCATGGGCATGACTATACGTGGAAGCAGTTGAACGATCGGTTTGGCAGCTTCGCGATGGGGTGGGCGGAGCTGGGATGGCCTTATACGCTGCGGCGTCTGGTGCGGGATTTGATTCAGCCGCACCGGTACGTGGAGACGGCGGATGCATTCATCAACCGGCGGCTGCGGAGTTGGAAGGAGTTTTTGTTTCCGTTCGCGATGTGCTTCATGCAGTATGCGGGGAGTCGGAAGGTTCGGCGAAGCGTGTTTAATGAATCGTACTTTGTGATGAAGGAACAATAGGCATGAAGATCGGCTACCTCATCGCCGATTTTCCCGTGCTCTCCGAAACGTTCGTTGTCAACGACATGAAGGGATTGGAAGCGCTGGGGCACGAGGTGGTGGCGATTTCGCTGGGGAAGGCGGACCCGGCTACTGAGGGGAATCCGAATTATCAGATTAAGGGGCGGACGATTCGCGTGGCGGGGCTGGCGGGGAATCCGCTGGTTCGGAAACTCAGGAAGCTGGTCGCGCGGCGGCGGTTGGCGAAGCGGCATGGGGCGCGCTTTGTTGAGGCGTATCACCGCAAACCTGACGGGATGCCGGATGATCTTTGGCAGGATCGATTGACCTGGGACGCGGCGCTGGAGCAGATCGACGCTGAGCGGTGTGACTGGATTTACGTGCAGTTCGCGATGCGTCAACTGCTGCTGGGGTTTTGGGCGTCGCGATTGCTCGAACTTCCGCTGGGGGTGACGCTACAGGCGCACGATATTTTTACCAATCCGCTGGCGAAGTGGTTTGATTGGACGCTGGGGCAGTGCCGGGCGGTGGTGACGGTGTCGCAATACAATCGGGAGGCGATCCTGAACATGGCGCCAAAGCTTGATCCGGGGCGGGTCAGGGTGCTGGCCAATGGGATCGATATTGAGCGTTTTCAGGCGCGGCCGCATGCGCCGCACCGGCCATTTCGGTTTGCGGGGACGGGGCGGCTGGTGGAGATCAAGGGGTTTCACGTGTTGATTGAAGCGGTCGGGTTGCTGGCTCGCAAGCGGCGGGATTTTCGGGTCAGCTTGATTGGCGAGGGGCCGCTGCGACCGGAATTCGAGCGGCGGATCACCGATCTGGGCATTGGGGATCTGATTGAGCTGATGGGGAAACGGGATGCGAGTTTTCTGCAGTCCTTCCTTCCGGAGCAGGATTGTTTTGTGCTGCCGTGCGTGATCGCCAGGGACGGCAATCGGGACGGGATGCCGCTGGCGCTGCGGGAGGGGATGGCGTGCGGATTACCCGCGATTTCGACGAGATTATTGGGCCTGCACGAGACGGTCTCGCCTGGCACGGGCACGCTGGTTACGCCGGATGACCCGGCGGATTTGGCACGGGCGATGGAGGATATGATCGACTTGGCCCCACCACAGCATGGGGTTATTGCCGCGGCTGCCCGGGCGAAGGCGGAGGCGGAATTTTCGCTGCTGCACGAAGTTAGCACGATTGCGGCATGGATGGCCGATGAGAGGTAAGTGGAACCACGAAGTTCACGAAGAACACGAAGAATGCAAATCGCGCGGTAGTTGGAGGTAAGGGTAATTGGCCAGCCACGCGTCCTATGGGCAAGCCTTGGTCTGAATGTAGAATAGAAGATGCGCCCGTTCGTGCTTTTCGTGAAGTTCGTGGTTAAGTGCTTATGCCCGAGTTGGTTTCGACGATCATCCCCACCTACAACCGCGCCGCCCTTCTGGTGCGGGCGCTGGACAGCGTTGCTGCGCAGGGATATCGACCGATCGAAGTCGTGATCATCGACGACGGGAGCACGGACAACACGGTCGAGATCGTAACCTCGCGGCGCGAGTACCTGGCCTCGCGCGGGATCGACGTGATCTTTCATCAGCAGCAAAACCAAAAGGCGCCCAAGGCGCGCAACGTCGGGATGAAGCTGGCGCGGGGAAGCTTGTTTGCGTTTCTCGACAGCGACGACCTTTGGCTGCCGACGTTCTTGGAGACTGTTGTCCGCCTGATGGATCAGCACCCGGAATGCGGGATGGGGTTTTCGGGGATCCTGGGGATCGACGACAACGACGTCGTCTTTGCCGAGCGGAGGATGTACCTCGAGCCGGACCCGATCGAGGGCGTGCTGCGCAAGCCGTTCAACCGGATCATCCGGTACATGCCGACGCAGACCAGCGGCGTGATCGTTCGCCGGAGCGTGATCGACGACATTGGGGATTTCGATTTGAACCTGCCGGTTGTCGAGGATTGGGATTTGTGGTACCGGATCGGGAAGAAGTACCCGATGTGCTACACGACCCGCGCGCTGGCGTGCAACCGGTCGCACCCGGACAACCTGCCCAAGCACGACACGCTGGCGCTGAGCGGGAACATCAAGATGAACCTGCGGCACCTGCCGGACGTGACCAACGCGTTCAGCCGGGAGGTGCTGGTCGAGCGGATTCACAAGCAGATCACGCTGCTGCAGGAGCAGATTATGCGCGAGGGGAAGGAAGCCAACGGGTATGCGCCGCTGCTGCATAACGACTTGTCGCCGGAAAGCTGGCGATTCAAGCTGGGGAACCTGATCCGCGAGCAGCCGCTCTGGGTGGGGCAAATGTACGCATGGGTGATTCGGGCTCTGGGCGAATATCAGCGTAACGAGTGGGTGAAGCGTGCGGGGGCGGCTCGGTGAAGGATGAAGGCGGAAGGATGAAGGATGAATCGGCAGGGGGCATCCTGAAGGGGTTGCGACTTTTGATCGTGGCTGACTCGTCTACGACGCATACGCATCGATGGGCGCACTGGGCGCGGAATGGGGGGGCGAGTGTGACGGTGCTTTCGCCATTTGCTGATGCGATCGAGGGGGTGCGGGTGGTGAAATTTCCGCATGAGCGGCGGTGGTATCACAGGATTCCCAAGGCGCGGATGCTGCTGGATCTGATTCCGTTCCGGCGGATGTTGCGGGAGATCGATCCGCAGTTGATTCACTTTCACTTTGTTTCTGAAGGGGGGCGGGCGTTTTATTGGGACAAGGTTCGCGTGCCGATGGTGGCTTCGACCTGGGGGCAGGATGTGATCTTTGACAAGGGGCCTGACGTGAAGGCGCAGGCGAGCTTGACGAAGATGCTGGGGCGGTGCCGGGTGGTGACGGCGACGACGCATCAGCTCGCGCGGGAGACGGCGCGGTATCTCCCGCAGGAACGACCGATCTATGTAATTCCCTTCGGCGTGGATCTTCCGCGCTTCGCCGCACCGGCAGGGTGGGCTTCGCCCAGCACGTCCAACGTAACGCTCGGGTTCGTCAAATGGCTTAAACCGAAGTACGGCCCGGACGTCATGGTCGAAGCGTTCGCCAGAATCCACAGCGCCCGACCGAATACGAGGTTGGTGCTGGCGGGCAAGGGGGAGATGCAGGAGTCGCTTCAAGCGCGCGTCAACGAGTTGGGCTTACAAGACGCGGTGCAGATCCTGGGGCGCGTGGATCATGAGCGCGTGCCGGCGCTGATCCGGTCGTTTGACATCATGGTGATGCCGAGCGTGTATGAGAGTGAGACGTTTGGCGTGGCGGCGATTGAGGCTTCGGCGAGCGGGGTGCCGGTGGTGGCTTCGCGCGTCGGCGGCGTGCCCGAGGCGGTGCTGCATGAGCGGACGGGGTTGCTGGTTCCGCCTCGGGATGTGGAGGCGCTGGCGCGGGCGTGCATCGAGTTGATCGATGATCCAGCGCGGCGGCGGGCAATGGGAGTGGCGGGGCGGCGGTTTGTCGAGCGGTATTATTCGTGGCCTGACAATACGCGGCTGATGGGGGAGGTTTATCGCGCGGCGGTGGAGGGGAGGAACGTGCGGGGGGTGCCGGTTTATCAGGCGGGGAAGGAGCCGGATTTGGGGGTGCCTGAGGCGTGACGATTAAAAGTTTAAGAGAATGCGGCCGCAAAGACGCAAAGAGCGCAAAGAAAAGCGAGTTGGTTTAGAAGCTGTAAGCGCCGCTGCGCGGCGCGGAAACACGGGCGGGACGCCCGTGCCACCTGAGAAGACTTGTGACACGGAACGTACTTTATCTCGCGTATTTTTTCCCACCGCGCGGCGGGGCGGCGGTGCAGCGCTCGCTTAAGTTTGCGAAGTATTTGCCGGAATTTGGGTGGCGGCCGCTGGTGGTGGCGAACGGGGGGGCCATTGAGGACAAGACGCTCAAGGTGCAGGATCCGACGATGCTGAAGGAACTGCCGCCGAAGGCGGTGGTGCGGTATACGGCGCTTGATGCGCGGGAGAATCGCCGGTATCTGCGGGCACAGTCGAAATTTCGCCAGCGGTTGAACGTGACGGATCCGATGGGGTGGTGGGTGGCGCCGGCGGTTCGGCTGGGGATGGAGATGGCGGCGGAGCATAAGCCGGATGCGATCGTGGTGACGATGTCGCCGTTTACGGCGGCGCGGGCGGGGATCGAGTTGAAGCGGCGGACGGGATTGCCGCTGGTGTTTGATTTGCGGGATCCGTGGGCGCTGGACGAGACGCGGATTTATCCGACGCGGTGGCATGCGGGTCGGGACATGGCTGCGATGCGGCGGGCGATGAGGGTTGCGGATCGGGTGGTGATGAACACGCCGCAGTCTGCGGCGGCGGTGCGGGAGCGGTTTAAGCTCCCGGCGGAGAAGGTGGTTGCGATCACCAACGGTTACGACGCGGCGGATTTCGGTCATGGCGAGCAACGGCCGGCGGCGAACGATGTGTTGCGGATCGTGCATACGGGGATGTTCCATACGGAGCTGGTGCGGTTCTGGGATGATCTGCTGGCGGGGCGCGGCTTGATGAACAAGCTGAAACATGCACCGCGGGCGATCAATCTTTGGACGCGGACGCCGAGGTATCTGCTGGAGGCGATGGAGCGGGTGATCTCGCGCGGGGAGATTCCGGCGGATAAGGTGGAACTGGTGTTGGTCGGCGAGCTTTCGGCGGCGGATCGGGAGCTGGTGGAGAAGTCGGCCGTTGCTGGGTGCGTGAAGATGTTGGGGTATACGAGTCATGCGCAGTCGGTGGGGTGGCTGGAATCGGCGGATGTGCTCTTCCTGCCGCTGCACAAGCCGCTGGATGGGGGGCCGACGCTGGTGGTGCCGGGGAAGGCGTATGAATATCTGGGGAGTGGTCGGCCGATCCTGGCGATGTGTCCGACGGGGGATATGCGGGATTTCGTGACGGCGACGCGATCGGGGATCGTCACGGGTGGGGACGACGTCACGGGGGCGGCGGAGGCGCTGGTGAAACTGTATCAGGCTAAAAAGGAGGGGCGGTCGGTGGTGACGCAGGATCGCCCGGCGGTCGAGCGCTTCGAGCGGCGTTATTTGACGCAAAGGCTGGCGGAGGTGCTGGATCAGGTCTGTGAGCGGCCTCACGTGTAATGGAAGGTGTGGGCGGGGCGTCTTTGGGGTATTTATAAGCGTCTGCTGCTTACGGGACGATAAAAGCGCACCAGGACTGAGCATTGAACGAATTCACGTCTGACCAACCCTATTCGATCGCCGTTTTTCTGATTGGCGGCATTCTCGTTTACGTGCTGCCGATCCGGTACGCGATCGTGCCGCTGGCGTTGTCGATCTCGCTTTATCCGAGCACGGTGCTGCTGCCGCCTAGCAATATTGGGTTGACGCCGCAACGGGTGATCGGGTTTCTGCTGCTGCTGCGTTGCCTGACGACGCCGGCGGTGCGGGGGAAATTCGAATGGGGCGCGGTCGATTCGGCGGCGGCGTTTTACTTCGTGATGCTGACGATCTCGCAGATCATCACGCAGGGGCCGGCGAAGGCGATCAATAATCGCGGTGGGTTTTTCCTGAGCGCGCTGGTGCCGTTCTGGTGCGTGCGGCTGCTGGTGACGGATCGGGCGGCGCTTTACGCGCTGATCAAGGGGTGGCTGTGGGGGGCGATCCCGATGGCGATCGGGGGCGTGTATCAGTTCATCACGGGAGATCATCCGGTCTTCGAGCTGCTGAAATATGGGGTGCCGAAGATCGATCCGGCCAAGTCGCAGCGCCCGGTTGATATGCGGATGATGCTGGGGGCGATGCACTTCCGGGCTTCGTGTCCGTTTTTGCAGTCGATCATGTTCGGGTGGTTTTTCGCGCTGATGGTGGGGTTCAGCACCAACCTGTTCTGGGAAAAGCGCAAGATCTTCCCGTGGATCATCCCGTGGTGCATCCTGCCGGTCGGCATTATCTGCGCGATCGCGGGGGGGCCGATGATGCTGGCGGCGCTGTCGATGGCGCTGCTGGGGTTGTTTCCGTTTCGCGGGATGTGGAAGCCGGCGTGCGTGGTGCTGGCGATCCTGCTGGTGGTGTTTGCGGTGGTCAGCAATCGGAATCCGTTGGAGATCCTGGCGAATGCAGGGTTCGATGCGTCGAGCTCGTGGTACCGGGCGGGGCTGCAGAAGCACACGCTGTCGGGGGGGATGAGCGCGCACTGGATCGCGGGGTATGGTGACATCCCCGGCGAAT